>NZ_LSIS01000249.1:0-37989 GCF_001556365.1 Blastomonas sp. CCH1-A6
CTGCTGCGCCCCCTCCCCCGCCGAAACCGCAGCGTGCAAAGCTCAGCTACAAGGAACAGCGCGATTATGACACGTTGCCCGAGCGGATCGAGGCGATCGAAGCGGCAATCGCGCGCGACGAGGCGGCCTTGTCCGACCCCGATCTTTACACCCGCGATCCGGCGAAATTCGCCGCGCTGACCAGGGCGATCGAAAAGGCGCGCGACGAGAAGGACGCCGCAGAAATGCGCTGGCTGGAACTCGCGGAAATGGTCGAGGCGATGGGCTGAACGCTCATACCCGCCGATTCAGCGCCGCAGCAACTCCCAATGCTCGCCCTCATAGGCGATCGAGGCTTCGACCAGCCGGTCCCAGAAATCGCCGATCAGGCCGACGGGCACGCCCAGCTCGAACGCCGCAGCCTTGGCCTGGGCGATCACTTGCGCCTTGCGCGCCTCGTCGCGGACCATCGAGCGGTCGGGCTTGATCCGGGCGGCGGCGCGCATATAGCTGAAACGCCGCGCAAACAGTTCGATGAGCTCGCGGTCGAGCGCATCGACGCCCGCGCGCACCTCGGCCATGGTCGCGCAGTCTTCCGGTGCTTTGACAGTGTCTGACATGGCCTTGCGATAGCCGCGCCTGCCGCGCCTGTCGAGCGCGCGGCGCGACTTGACTCTCGCAGCGACCTTCGTCATAGGCCGCGCTTCGCAATTGGCCCTGCACCCCGGTGAAGCAGCGGCCGCATGGCGCATTCTTGGCACCATGGCGCGATCCCGGGACATCTGGCCGCAGCACAGGGCAGCGGCCTCGCCTGGCAACAGGCAGCAAATTGGAGAATGACGCGTGTCCAAACGCAACAGTGCAAAGTACAAGCTCGACCGCCGCATGGGCGAGAACATCTGGGGTCGCCCCAAGTCGCCGGTCAACAAGCGCGAATACGGCCCCGGCCAGCACGGCCAGCGCCGCAAGGGCAAGATGTCCGACTTCGGCCTGCAGCTCCGCGCGAAGCAGAAGCTCAAGGGCTATTACGGCGAAATCACCGAGAAGCAGTTCAAGAAGAACTACACCGAAGCCAGCCGCATGAAGGGCGACACCAGCCAGAACCTGATCGGTCTGCTGGAACAGCGCCTCGACATGGTCGTCTATCGCGCCAAGTTCGCGCCGACCATCTTCGCTGCGCGCCAGATCGTCAGCCACGGCCACATCCGCGTCAACGGCGTGAAGTGCAACATCGCTTCGCGCAAGGTGAAGCCGGGTGACGTCGTGTCGCTGGGCAAGAAGGCGCAGGAAATGGCGCTGGTCATCGAAGCCCAGGGCCTGGCTGAGCGCGACATCCCCGATTATGTCGCTCCCGACGGCACCGACAAGGTCACCTTCACCCGCATTCCGACGCTGGACGAAGTGCCCTATCCGGTGAAGATGGAACCCAATCTGGTCGTCGAATTCTATTCGCGCTGATCCGGTTCATCACCGAAACAGATACGAAAAAGGCGGGCCGCAAAGCCCGCCTTTTTTGTTGCTTCATTGGCCGGCAAAGGCCTTTTCCATGAACGCGGCGCTGGTGCGCAGCAGCTCGGCGCGGATTTCGCCATCTTCCAGATAATGGTCGCGGTTCTTGTAGATGTGCAGCTCTGAGCTGCGCCCAGCATCCTTCAGCTTCGCGTCCATGAGTTTGGCATGCCCCACGTCGACATTGCGGTCGATATCGCCATGGAACATCAGCACGGGTGCCTTGAACGCCGCTGCGTTCTGTGCGGGCGAGCCTTCCTTGATATGTTTGCCTTCGCCCAGCAAATCGCGGACATAGGCATAGTCGCCCCAGCCATAGCTGTCGCTGCGCAGCAGGGCGAGGTCCGTCACCGGCGCGACCGCGACGACCGCCTTGAACAGGTCCGGCTCGAGCACATTGGACTGAAGAGCGGCATAGCCGCCATAGGACCAGCCGAAAATGGCCATGCGTTCTGCGTCAGCGCCCTGCCTGGCCAGCCAGTGGGCGCCATCGTTGATATCGCCGATGGCAAGCTGCCAGTCCTGGAATGCGTTGCGTTTGAGCCAGCTCTGGCCATAGCCCGCAGATCCGCGGAAATTGGGTTGCAGCACCGCATAGCCGCGCTGGGCAAAGAACTGGGGCAGCCAATCGAATCCCCAACTGTCGCGCGCCTCCGGCCCGCCATGCGGCATCACCACTACAGGCAGCCCTGACGCGCTGGTCTTGCCCGGGGGAAGCGTCAGATAAGCCGGTATCTGGGTTCCGTCGCGGGCCGGATAGGTTATCGACTGCATCTTGCCGAGCGCTACCTGTTCCAGGCCCGGCCGAATCGCGAGCAGATTGGCCAGCGTCTTGGCATCCCGGTCGAACAGGAAGAAGCGGCCGGCATTGGTGTCGCTGCCCGCCCATATCAGCATCTTGCGCTCATCCTCGCTCGATTCGACCACCTCGACGATCGGCAGATGCGGAATCGCCTTGGCGAGTTGATCAACCATTTTCTGTACATCGGGATCGATATAGTGAATTTCACCGGCATCGGTCGTGTAACGCACGCCAATCACGCGCCCGCGCCGACCGATCCGAGCAAAACCGCTGACATCGACCTCCGGGTGCGCGAACACCAGTGTCTCGGCATCGGTGCCATCGAGCGAGCGCCGAAAAGCCGCCAGCCGCCCGCCCACGCGGTTCAGGCCGTAGACAACGTTCAGCTTGGGGTCGACTGCATACGGATCGAAGCCCTGCCGATTCTTGTCCACGGTGCTCAATGGCAGCCAGTCCTTGCTGTCGGGCTTGCGATAATAATAGCGGCGCAAGCCCAGTTCGGCATTCTCGCGCGAGGACATCGTGCCCTTGATCCGCACCCTTCCATAACCGTCGGAGATGAACTCCATGGCTTCGAGATCGGGTTGCTCGACAATCTTGCTGCGCAGGGTGCGCGTATCGACCAGATCGACTCCGGTGCCGGATTTCTTCTGTGCGATCAGCGTGCCGGAGCCGGAAGAACTGACCGCCTCCTGCGGAATATATTCGCGCACCATCAGAATGTTGCCATCTTCGGACGGGTTCCAGTCGATGACATTGCCGCCGCTCAGAGCCACGCCGAGGCGCATGCCCGTACCGCCCTTGCGGACATTGATAACCTTGACCTCACCTCCGGCCGCATCGACCGCGATCAGGCGCGAGGCATAAAGCGGCCTGCCCTCCAGCATTACCGATGCGATGAGCATGCAGACGAGCCGATCGTTGCCCGACCAATGGCAGGATTCGATGCGCTCCGGCTCACCGTCGACCCGGAAGACGCCCCGCGGAGTCTGCGGGGTTGGCACCAGGTCGGCCACCATGACGGCGACACCCTGTCCACGGGTCGGCGAAAGATAGACCAGCTTGGTGCCGTCGGGCGAAAGACTGGCATTGGTCACCATTTCGCGGGCGCCGAACTGTTCTGCCATGTCGGTCGATGGGGAGGCATCCCCACTTTGCGCTGACAGAATCGCTGACGTCGACGCTGTCATCAGACTGGCAAGGATGCCAGCCGCCCGGATAGAAAAACGCATCACAGATCCACCCCCCAAACTCAATCGTGACAAAAATTGCCGTGATTACAAGCAGGGGGCAAGCGTGATCTGTTGATCGCAAAGAAAAAGGCGGACCACCGGCCCGCCTTTTAACATCGCATCAAAATACATCCAAAATGGATATAAATTCGCGATCACACCGTTTCGGGATCGAAGAAGAACAATGCCTGGCTGATCGCCGCGCGCACGGTGTTGCGGTGGAACGGCTTGGTGATCAGGAAGGCCGGTTCCGGACGCTCGCCGGTGAGCAGGCGCTCGGGAAAGGCGGTGATGAAGATGACGGGCACGTCGATCTCGCGCAGGATGTCGGCGACGGCATCGATGCCCGAGCTGTCGTCGGCGAGCTGGATGTCGGCGAGCACCAGACCGGGCTTGTCGCGGCGGGCCTGCTCGACCGCCTCGTCGCGGGTGACGGCGATGCCGGTCACGTCATGGCCGAGGTCGCGCACGATCGTCTCGATATCCATCGCGATGATCGGCTCGTCCTCGATGATGAGAACCTTGGCCTTGATCTGGCTGTCGATCTCGCTGAGGGCCTCGCTGACCAGGCTGGAGACGGTACGATCGTCCAGGCCCATCAGATAGGCGGTGTCGGCGTTCGAGAAACCCTCCATCGCGGTCAGCAGCAGCGCCTGGCGCGACAGCGGCGGAATGCGGCGCAGACGCTGCTCGGCGAGCAGCCGGCGTGAATCGTCATCGGCGTCGGGATAGGCATCGAAGCTGTCGGCTTCCTCGCGGTCGTCATGCGTCGACCCCCAGATCACCTGGAACACGCGGTACAGACCCAGACGGGCATCGACATCGCTCGGGAACTGATCGGGCGCGGCGATGATGGCCTGAAGCGTCGCCTTCACATAGGCATCGCCATGATGCTGATCGCCGGCGAGCGCTCGGCTGTAGCGCCGCAACAGGGGTAGATGGGGAGCGAGCGTCTGGCCCAGGGACATGCAATGAAACTCCTTTATCGGCTGGCGCCGTGTCTATGGCCTTCCGCCCCCCGTGTCAAAACCGGGGGCGCAAAGGGATGCCGGATGTGAAAGCAGACAAACCGAACCTCGGCTAAGGAACAATCCGCGCCGCAGTTTGTTTCCTAGTCCGAGACGTTTATGCACAATCCCGCACGATTTTGCGGGCTTGGCAGGGTTGGGACGGCTTGCTAAGCCCATTTCGGGACGGAATTTCAACAGGCGGGATGGGATGCTCGTGCATCGTGACAATGACGATCAGTCCGGCGGCAACAAGCCTGTGAAGGGCCGCGCCGGCACCAAGCCGCATCTGGTAAGCGAAAATCCGGCGCCGGGTGATCCGGCCGCGGCCGATCAACCCGGTGGCGACGAAGGCAAGACCCACCTTATCGGGGATGCGCTGAAGTCGGTCTATCAGCGCACGCTTGAGGAGGAAATCCCGGACGACTTTCTGGATTTGCTCAAGCAGTTGAAATAATGCGCAAGGCAGACCGGGCGAAGTTCCCGTTTATGGCGCCGATCACGCGCCTGTCGATCGGCACCCGCCTTTTCCTCATTCTTGCCATTGCACTTTTGCCCCTGGCACTCGGAGCAGTTGTCGCCAATCGCAGTCTTGCCGACACGGCGAACGAGGAGCGCAGCCGCCTGCTCCAGAAGAATGTCGACGATGCCGCACTGCGGCTCAACTCGGCCATCGACAACGATCTTGCCATCCTCAGCGCCGCTGCCTCGCAAATCGCGCTCGGCGAAGATCCGGCCAAGATCTGCCTCAACCTTCGCGAGCAGCTGGGGGCCAAGCAGACGCGCTTTGCCGCCCTGCTCTATGCCAACAATGCGGGACCGCCGGCGTGCCAGATCGGCGCGGTACCGCGCGTATTGCGCGAGGTGGGCGCAGATCCCGCTCCGCCGCGCGTCACGCTGGCTATACCCGCCAAGGGCGCGATCTTCGTCACCCGGGGCCGGGTCTCGGTGGCGCGCGCCGCCGCCTATTACTCGTCCGACAGTCTGTTTGCACTGGCCGATCCGGTGGATGACGTTCCGCTTTCGCAATTCGAGCTGCGCTCGCGCGACGATGTGCTGCCGCTCACGGAAATTCCCCCGAACTGGCAGCGCAGCCTGAATGCACTGATGACCGCGCGGCGCATGGTGGCGGGCATCAATCTGGACTTGCGCTATGTCCGGCCGAAACAGTCGCCGCCCGAATTCCTGGCCCAGATCATTCCGTTCATCACCCTGCTGGCAGCGGCGATCATCGGCTGGCTGGTGGTCAACATCATGCTGATCCGCCCGCTGACGCTGCTGCAGCGCAAGGTGCGCCAGTACGAGATCGGCGAACAGATGGCGCCAATGGACAGGGCCGCGTTCAATGCCAGCGAGATCGAGGAGCTCGACCAGGGCTTTGTCGCGCTGGCGCACAAGGTGTCGGTGGACCGCGAGGCGCTGGACGAGGGTCTGAAGCAGCAGGTCCTGCTGACGCGCGAAGTGCATCACCGCGTGAAGAACAACCTGCAGATCATCGCCAGCCTGATCAATCTGCATGCCCGCGCCGCGGATTCCGATCCGGCAAAGCTCGCCTATGGCAAGATCCAGCGCCGCGTCGATGCGCTGGCGGTCGTCCATCGCAACCATTTTGCCGGCAACGAGCGGAACGAAGGCATCAATCTGCGCGCGCTGGTTGGCGAGCTTGCGGGCAGTTTCGAACATGCCGACAATGTGCATGGCGGCGATGGCCCCGATATCATGATCGATATCGACAATGTCCATGTCAGCCAGGATGTCGGCGTACCGATCGCCTTTCTGCTGACCGAGATCCTCGAGCTGATCCATCTGACCCGGCCCGACGCGCCGATCCGCATCTCGGCGGTGCGCAAGAGCGACGATCCGGCCAAGATCGTTCTGCGCGTGGCTTCGCCCGCGCTCGGCCCCAATCCGGCGCTGGAGGAAATGCTGGGCGATGGCATCGACCGCGTGATGACCGGCCTTGCCCGCCAGCTGCGTGCACCGCTGGAGCGCGATACCGCATTCGAGTGCATCGCGATCGCGATGCCGGTGTTCGTGCCCGCACGGGCTTAGGCCAGTATAGGATAGCTCGTGCCCTCCGCGCAGGCGGCGATCACGCTTGTCATCCGGCGCTGGTGCAGAAGCGGGATTCCCGCGTTGGCGGGAATGGCGAATCAGCCACCCTTCGCGTAATAGCGCGCGCGAAAATCCTCACCGAACTGCGTCATCCGCCCCTCGCCGATCGCCGCGCGCATCGCTGCCATCAGATCCTGGTAGAAGCGCAGATTGTGCTCGGTCATCAGCATCGCGCCCAGCATCTCGCCGGATTTGACGAGATGATGCAGATAGGCGCGGCTGAACCGGGTGCAGGCGGTGCAGCCGCAAGCCTCGTCCAATGGTCCCTGGTCCTCGGCATGCCGCGCATTGCGGATGTTGATCGGCCCGTCCCAGGTGAACGCCTGGCCGTTGCGGCCCGACCGCGTCGGCAGCACGCAGTCGAACATGTCGACGCCGCGCTCGACCGCGCCGACCAGATCGTCAGGCTTGCCCACGCCCATCAGATAGCGCGGGCGATCCTCGGGCAGCTGGCCGGGGGCATAATCGAGCACGCCGAACATCGCCTCCTGCCCCTCGCCCACCGCAAGCCCGCCGATGGCATAACCATCAAAGCCGATGTCGCGCAGCGCATCGGCGGATTGCTGGCGCAGCTGTTCGTCGAGCGAGCCCTGCTGGATGCCGAACAAGGCCGCGCGCTCGGCATGATCGCCGCCGCTGTCGAAGCCCTCGCGCGAACGGCGCGCCCAGCGCATCGATCGCTCCATCGCGGCGGCCTGGACATCGCGCGTCGCCGTCGCGGGCACCAGCTCGTCGAACGCCATCACGATATCCGACCCCAGCAGCCGCTGGATCTCCATCGAGCGTTCGGGGCTCAGCATGTGCTTTGATCCATCGAGATGGCTGCGAAAGGCGACGCCCTCCTCGGTCACCTTGGTCAGCGCCGAAAGGCTCATCACCTGATAACCGCCGCTGTCGGTCAGGATCGGGCGCGGCCAGTCCATGAACTTGTGCAGCCCGCCGAGCCGGGCAACGCGTTCGGCGCCTGGGCGCAGCATCAGATGGTAGGTATTGCCCAGGATGATGTCCGCACCGAGCTCGCGCACCTCGGCAGGCTTCATGCCCTTCACGGTCGCCGCGGTACCCACGGGCATGAACGCGGGCGTGCGGATGGCACCGCGCTTCATCGCGAGCTCGCCCAGCCGGGCCTTGCCGTCGCGCGCGGTGATCGAAAAGGCGAATCTGGGCTGGGTCTCGGTCATGGCGGCGCGCTCTAGCGGCTTTGGCCGCGCGGAGCAAAGGTTTGAGGGTTTTGGGGGTTTGAGGGGTTTGACGACTCGGCGGGCCTATGTCAGCGATAGCACCGGATGCAACGCCACAGGAAAGCCCCCACCATGTCGCACAGCTCAAGCCTTACAGCTCTTGCTTCGGCGCTGATCGCTGCGGCCTCGCTCGCGGCCTGTTCACAGGACAAGCCGACCGAGGCCGAACAGACCAGCAGCAAGGCGATCGAAAAGGCGGCGACCGAATTGGCCGCGCAGGAAAAATGCTATGGCATCGCGCTCGCCAAGCAGAACGACTGCGCCGCCGGCCCCGGCACCAGCTGCGCAGGCACGTCGAACGTCGACTATCAGGGCAATGCCTGGAAGTTCACCGAAGCGGGCGAGTGCGAGAAGCTGGGCGGATCGCTGACCGAAGTCGCCGACAACGATCCGCCGGTTCCTCCCAAGGGCTGAATGGTCAGAACACCGCTTTCGGCGTCTTTTCCTCCATCATCGCCGCACGCACCATCGGCACCGGCGGTCCGCCATAGGACAGGAAGGCGTCGTGGAATGCCTTCCACGCCTCGCGCCCGCCCTTGCCCGCGGTCCAGTCGGCGCGCAGCTTGCGGATCATCAGCTTGCCGAGCGTGTAGTTGAGATAGCCCGGATCATAGGTGCCGCGCAGCGCCTGCTGCCGGGCATTGCCCTCGTCGACATAGCACTGGTCACGGAACAGCGCGATCGACTGGTCGACGCTCATGCCGCCGGTATGCAGGCCGATGGCGGAGAGATAGCGGCAGTTGCGCAGCAGCGCGTTGGCGAGCTGGCCGATATGCACCTCGGGATCGCCCTTGCCGAGCCCGGCCTCCCACATCATCTCCTCGGTATAATGCGCCCAGCCCTCGGCATAGGCATAGCCGACGAACAGCCGCCCGAAGAAGGACTTAGCGCGGTTGGCGTGGAGGAAGTTGAGGAAATGGCCGGGCCAGACCTCGTGCACGCTGGTGAACAGCAGGTCCTTCTTGGGCGGGATATATTCGGCCTGCACCTCGGGCGCCCATGAAGGGTCGGGCGGCGAGATGTAATAGACCGACGGCAGGCCTTTCTCGTACGGCCCCGGAATATCGATATAGGCCGAATTCTGCCGGTTGTAGGGCGGCGATTCCTCGACCTTGGCCTCTTCGGTGCCGGGGATCGAGACCAGATCCTTGTCGACCAGGAAGGCGCGGAGATCGGGCAGCTGCCGCCGCGCCTCGGCCACCGGGCCATCTTCGGGCTTGTCCTTGGCGAGCTTGGCCATGCAATCGGGCATTGTCGCGCCGGGCGCGAACTGAGCGCAGGCATTTGCCAGCGCCTGCTGGTTGCGCTTGAGGTCCGCCTCGCCGATTGCCTTCAATTCGGCCAACGGCAGATCGACCATCTCGGTGTCCGCCAGCATCTGCGAGAACAGCTGGGGTCCGATGGCATAGCCGACCCTTGCCGTGGCCTTCTCGGCCTTGAGCCAGTCGGCGAGCCCCTGCATCGCCTTGCTCGCCTCCGCCGTGGCGGCTTCGAGGTCCTTCTTGACCGCTTCGTCGGTCACGTCGGCAAAGGCCGCGCGCGCGTCGCCGGTGAAGAAGCTGGCATAGCCTCCGAACGCGTTGACGCCATAATCGATGGCATAGGGGTCGAGCGGCGACTTGAGGTTCGCCCTGATCTGCTCGGCGGCCTTGGGCACCGCGCGCGCATAGGCGATGAACGCCTTGGCGCGCGTGGTCACATCGGCATAGGGCCGCGTCACATAGACCGAAGGATCGAGCGTGCCCGTATAGAAGGCCGGGTTGCGGTGCGGCCAGTCGGCGGCCTTGAGCCAGAACAGCTCACCCTTGACCACAGCGATCAGATAATCGCGCTCGAACCTCTGGTCCTCGTCGAGGCTGGCAGGATCCATCGCCTGCGCATCGGCCAGTGTCTTGTCAAGAAACGCGATCTGGTCGGCAAGCCCCTCTTCCGACCAGTCGGGCAGCTCGCCGTCGAACTCATGCCGCCCCTGATAGACCGCGAAATCGGGATTGCGCGGGAAATAGCCGGTCAGGAACCCGTCGAGGAACTTGCCCCATTCGCTGCCGGTATCGATGCCGGTGCCCTTTTCCGCCGGCTCCGAGGGAGCACCGCCGCTGCACGAGACGGCAAGTGTCGCCAGCGAGACTGCGGCTAGAATGCGTTTGGCAAGATGCATATGGGCGACCTCTTGGATTTCTGGTTTCTGCCCTTGCTGGCACCCTTGCACGCGGTTGGAAAGAGGCATTTTTTGCAGGCGCACAACAGCCTGGGCATGGTTCGGCCAAGTTCATCTTGCTTGCCGCACGGCACGGGCTGGCCTACCGACGCGGCCATGGAATCCGTAGCCGCTCCGCATCCGTTCACCATTGCCAATTACCGCGCCTATTGGCTGACGCGCCTTGCCTCGATGCTGGCGCTCTACTGCATGATGCTGATCGTCGGCTGGCAGGCCTATAATATCGCGCGCGAGACGATGGACATCGCCGCCAGTTCGGCGCGGCTGGGAATGATCGGGCTGTTGCAGTTCGCGCCGCTGTTCGTGCTCACTCCGCTGGTCGGCTGGATTGCGGACCGGATGGACCGGCGGCTGGTGGCGCGCATCGTGCTGTTCTGCCAGGCCGGTATCGCCGCGACGCTGGCCTGGACGACGGCGCAGGACCTGATCAGCCTGCCGATCCTGTACATCATCGCTGCGATGCTGGGGACCGCGCGCGCGTTCCTGGGCCCGTCGCTGAGCGCACTGGCGCCCAACCTGGTGCCCAAGGCCTCGCTCCCCACCGCGATCGCGCTGTCCTCGATCGCCTGGCAATCGGGCATGCTGATCGGCCCCGCCATGGCCGGACCGCTTTATGCGATCCGTCCCGACCTGCCCTATATCGTCAGCGCCTGTCTCTATGCGCTGGCGGGCCTCGCGATGCTGACCGTCGGCCCCGTGCCCCGCACGATCATGGACAAGGGCAAGGGACCGATTGCGCAGATCATCGACGGCATGGCCTATGTCGGCCAGAACAAACTGGTGCTGGGCGTGATCACGCTCGATCTCTTCGCGGTGTTCCTGGCGGGCTCCACGGCTTTGCTGCCGGTGTTCGCGCGCGACATATTGCAGGTCGGCGAACAGGGCCTGTCGCTGCTCGCTTCTTCCCCGGCTGCCGGCGCAGCCCTGGTGGCGTTCGTCTTCTCGTTCCGTCCGATCCGGACCAATGTCGGCAACAAGATGCTGGTCAGCGTACTGCTGTTCGGTCTTGTGACGGTGATCTTCGGCTTCAGCCGCATTCTCATCGTCTCGATGGCATGCCTGTTCGTCGCAGGCGCAGCGGACATGTTCAGCGTCTATGTCCGCCAGTCGCTCATCCAGCTCAACACGCCCGACGACAAGCGCGGGCGCGTTTCGGCGGTCTCGCTGCTGACAGTTTCCGCCTCGAACGAGCTGGGCGATGCCTTTTCGGGCATGCTCGCCTGGTTGATCGGCCCCGTGGCGGCGGTTGTGGCGGGCGGCGGCGGCGCTATATTGATCACGGCGCTCTGGTCCCGGCTGTTCCCGCAGATCGGGGCCGCGCGCAGCTTCGATCCTGCCGAGGAAGAAGCCTGATCCCCATTTGACAGCGCCAGACATACAGGCGCGCTGAAGCAGGAGACACTTCGACATGATCGCTGCCAACATTCTCGAAACCATCGGCAAGACGCCGCATGTCCGCATCAATCGGCTGTTCGGCGACGCACAGGTCTGGATCAAGTCCGAACGGTCCAATCCGGGCGGGTCGATCAAGGACCGAATCGCGCTCGCCATGATCGAGGCGGCGGAGGCCGATGGCTCGCTCAAGCCCGGCGGCACGATCATCGAGCCGACATCGGGCAATACCGGTGTGGGCCTCGCCATGGTCGCGGCGGTCAAGGGCTACAGGCTGGTGCTGGTAATGCCCGAAAGCATGTCGATCGAGCGACGGCGGCTGATGCTGGCCTATGGCGCGACCTTCGACCTGACGCCGCGCGAAAAGGGCATGAAGGGCGCGATCGAGCGCGCGCAGGAGCTGATCGAGCAAACCCCCGGCGCATGGATGCCGCAGCAGTTCGAGAATGCCGCGAACATCTCGGTGCATGTGCGGACCACCGCGCAGGAGATTCTCAACGATTTTGCCGATTCGCCGATCGACGTGATGATCACCGGTGTCGGCACCGGCGGTCACATCACCGGATGCGCCGAGGAGCTGAAGAAGCACTGGCCCGCGCTCAAGGTCTATGCGGTCGAACCGACTCTTTCCCCGGTGATTTCGGGCGGTCAGCCCGGGCCGCACCCGATCCAGGGCATCGGCGCGGGCTTCATCCCCGGCAATCTGCACACGCGGCTGCTCGATGGCGTGATCCAGGTCGATCCCGCCGATGCCAAGCAGATGGCGCGCCGCTCCGCCAGCGAAGAGGGCATGCTGGTCGGCATCTCGTCGGGCGCAACGCTCGCCGCGATCGCGCAGAAGTTGAGCGATCTGCCCGCAGGATCGCGCGTGCTGGGCTTCAATTATGATACTGGCGAGCGCTATCTCTCGGTACCCGACTTCCTGCCCGAATAAGCGCCGCGCACCTCAGCGCACGAGTGCTTGCTGGATTCTCGGCGAATCGAACCGGTTCGCCGGGAAACAGGATGACCTTTTCATCCAATACTGGGTTACCGGGCCCTGCAATCTGCACAGACTGCACCGGAACGGACACAGTTATAGCGCGCCGACCGGGAATCATTCCATTCCGGCTCGAGTTGAGATATATCCGAAGTGAAGGTTAATGTATCCAAAGTGGATATACCGTCAAATCGGGGGGATATCTTGGAGCCAAGTCGCACAGAATTGACCGATGTTCAGGTCAGTTGTCTGCGCCTTGTGGCAGATGGCTATACTTCCAAGCAGATCGCCAAGAAATTGGGGCTGACCCCGATGACGGTCGATCAGTATCTTCAGCGCGCCAAGACGGCGATGGGTGCGCCCGATCGACGCACGGCCGCGCGCTGGCTCGCCGAAAGCCAGCAAATTCCGCCATTCAAGTCTTTTGAACTCAAACCGCCGCCGGTTGTCGAGCCGGCCAATGATGTGACACCTCCTGTGGCGTCGGCAGCGGATATGCCGAACGCTCAAGCCACCGGCCAGTGGCAGATGCGGTTCGGATATCCTCCTGTCGGCGGCATCAGAACATCGCTGGACGCAAGCCAGAAGACGACGACCATCCTGCGGATCGCAGGCCTGTCGCTCATCTACACGACGGCATTTGCGCTGGTGCTTGGCGGGGCGCTCAAGGCGTTCAGCTGATCTGGTGCCTGGATCGCCAACCCGTGCACCGTGACCGGTGCGAGAAGGAGAAGACCCATGCACATCGATGGTAACGCCGTCCGCATTGTCGCCCAGGATACCCGCTCGTCCTTTGCCAGCTATGATCGCGCCATTCTGGACGCGGCCCGGCTTTCGATGACCATGCTGGAAGCGAACGCGCTTTCCGAAGTCCCAGCTCGCGACTCGCAGATCGCCCTGCGCGCCATCCATGAAAGCACCGGTCACCTCATTTCTGCACGCGGCAGCATGGTGAAGCTGGTCGGCCATCTGAATTCGGTCAAGCGCCGCAGCGATCAGGCCCCGATGAATGTCGGCTGCCCCGGTCCCACGCCTCTCGGGTCGCTCCAGGACGAGGCGTCGGAAGCCGAACCCGCGTTCGGATGACCGCCGGTCGGCAATGCGTTGAGCCACGACCATGATCACGATCATCTTCTGGCTCTTCGCATTGCTGAGCGGCGGCTTCGTCTGGCTGCACGGAAAGTCTGAAGGCAGACGCGCAATCCTGCTGTTTCTGGCCGCAACGCTGCTGACCGCGGCCGTCCAGGTGCTGCACACCCGGTGGCAGCAGACGCATTGGCCGTTGATGGCGGTCGATACCGCCTATCTGGTCGCCACCTATGTCTTCGCGTTGCGCAGCGACCGTTACTGGCCGCTCTGGATCGCCGCCTTTCAGCTTCTCACCGTAGCCTCCCATTTCGCGACGATCATCGCCCCGAACTATCTGCCGAAGATCTACACGGCGATTGCCACCTTCTGGGTAGTTCCCCTGCTGCTCAGCATGGTTGCCGGGGTTTATCTCGATCACCGCGCACTCAAACGCTTGGTGCCCCCCCAATGACCCAGTTCTATTGCCTCATCCTCGTCCCCGAAACCGGAGAAGCGACGCCCCCCAGCCGCTGCTCGATGCCAATGAACCCTGGAAGGCCCGCGCCGAAGCCGCCAGCCGCTATCTCAAGCTGCGCAGCCAGCGTGACGCCATTGCCGGGCCCAGCCTGTTGTCCGACCCCGCCTGGGACATGCTGCTCGATCTCTTCGTCGGCCATATCACCGGGCGCGATGTGTCGGTAACCAGCGCCTGTGTCGCCTCGCGCCGCCCGGCAACCACGTCGCTGCGCTATATCGAGCGCATGGCGAAACAGGGGCTGATCCGCCGCGAGAAAGACTGTAACGACAATCGCAAGGTCTATCTGCGGATGACCGAAAAGGCGTTCCGTGCGGTGGCGAAATGGATCGACGCGCTGCGCGACGAGCTGATTACCGCATGAGGCGTCGGTCTTTGCCCTGCGCAACGGGCTGAAATTGTGTCATCATGCGCAGCCCGAACCGATGGAGCAGCGCATGGTGACCAGACCGCTTCTGCGGGAACTGCATGACGAAGTGATCGAAACGGTCGCCGCCGACGGCAAGCGCATCTGCCTGCGCTCGATCCGCCAGTCGGATGAGGATCGCATGCGCGAAGGCATAAAGCGGCTGTCCGAACAGTCGCGCTACATGCGCTTCTTCTCGGTCCAGCCAATGCCCTCCGATCCGGTGATCGATAAGCTGCTCGATGCCGATGGGCACGATCATATCGCCTGGGGAGCGATCCATCTCAACGGCATGGACAATCCCGCCGTCGGCGCCGTCCATGCGATTCGCAGCGAAAACCACCCGCATGCCGGCGAATTCTCGGTCGCGGTGCTCGATGATTATCACGGGCTCGGCCTCGCCCGCATGCTGACCACCGTGCTTCTGATTCATTGCGAGGTCGAGGCAATGTGCGAGCTGGAAGTCCAGACGCTCGCGGAGAACATGCCCGCCATTCGGTTCATTCTTTCCATCGGTGCACAGCGGCGCGAGAGCGAGGCTGGCATTATCGGCTTCCGACTACCGGTCAGGCCCGCAATCCGGCAGATTTCCGCCACTTCCGATCTGCAAGGCGTGCGGGACATCCTCAGCGCGCTCGCCCGCTATATCCCGACGGACGACAGTCCCTGTGCCGCTTTGGGACAGTGAAGCCGGCGCTTTGCAGCGCGCATCCAACTAGCGCAGATCCCCGCCGGCAAGCCCGTTGACGCACCGCGCCGCCAGTGGCCCTCACCGCATAGTTATGATTTGCATTTCATCCATAACGGACTAATAGTCCCGCCAGTTTGGATCAATCGGCTAAGCAGGTGCGACTATGGAAGATGTGGAAACCTTGATTTCTTTGACGGCTGATATTGTCGTTGCGCATTTGAGCAACAACAAAGTGGCCAATTCGGACATTCCGCAGCTGATTTCCTCGGTCCATGCCGCGCTCCACAGCATCAACCAGCCTGCAGTTCCCGAGCCTGAAGCTCCCAAGGAGCCTGCGGTTCCGATCCGCTCGTCGATCAAGCCCGATCATCTCGTCTGCCTGGAAGACGGCAAGAAGCTTCGCATGCTCAAGCGCCACCTGATGGTGCACTACAACATGACGCCCGATGACTATCGCGCGAAATGGGGCCTGCCCAAAGATTACCCGATGGTCGCCCCCAATTATGCCGAGCGCCGCCGCGAGTTGGCGCTGCAGATTGGCCTCGGCAAGCAGGGCCGCGGCGGCGGTCGCAAGAAAAAGGTCTGATCGACCGACACTTCAGTCTGACATAGCGGACTGGGCAAGGGGGCGTCTTCGGGAGGAGACGTCCCCTTGTTTGTTTCTGGCTTTTTCATGTTTCGTGTCACCCTCAAGGCGCGGTGTAGAGTTCCGCAATCGACAGCGATCCCCTGCCCCGCGCGCGCTTGAGCTCGGTGCGGATGATCCCTGCCAGACCCGCCGATGCGCGCTGGCCATCGGCATTGCGCAGCGCCGCGCGCAACGCCTCCGGAGCCTCGGGAGTGGCCAGCGCGATGACATGATCGACGCCAAAGGGCGGCACCACCACGGTGTCGAGCATTGACTGGCGCGTCGCAGCGTCGATCAGCCCTGCGCCATCGGCATCGAGCGGATAGATCAGCTGGACCGTTCCGTCAGACGCCAGGTTGAATACCGTGCCATGCAGCGCCGCGCCGCCGCACCGTGTGCGCTCCAGCCGCATGCTGATCGGCGTGCCCTCGGGATAGAGCTCGTCCGAACCAAGCGGATGGACCGTCAACCGCATCGCCAGTTCCGAGACGAGCGGGCGCAAGCTCATCACGGTCTGCCATTTGTCCATCACCCCGGCAAAGGCGAGCGTGCTGCCGATCCCGGTTGCAACGATGTCGCCCGAGCGCCGCAACACCTCGCCTGTGCTGAGCACCCAGAGAAAGTCTGCATCGTTCGAGCTTTGGGCCATCCGCCAGCTGGTCGCGCCGGCCGCCGTCGCCATATCATCGGGCTGGCCGGCAATGATCACATTCGGGGCGGGCAGATCGAAGGCGAGCCGCGGCGCGGGCAGTGCCGAGAAAAGCGGCCGTTCGGCCCAGCCCTGGGGATAGAAGAGCGTGCTCTCCTGCCGCTGTGCGGTGAGCATGCGCACCTGGCTGTTGAGATAGGACCCGGCTTCGACCACCGAGACCTGGCCATCACCGTCGAGATCGGCAATCGGCGAGGCCTCGTTCGCGCCGGGCAGGCTGAACGCCTGTTCGAGCGCATAGGTCAGCACGCCGCGCTGCGGTGCGCCCTCCTGCGGCAGCTCGGTTTCGAGCGCGAGCTGATCGTCGCGCGAGGCGCCGATATAGACGAGGTTGGGCAGGTCGTCGCGCCGTATGGCCACCGCCTGCGCCTCTCCAGTGTCGCTGCGCAGCGCCCCCAGTCGCGGGCCGGGCCGTGCGGTCAGAGTAATCGCGCGCGCGTCGCTTGGCCGGAAGGCGATGCGCGGGGTGAAGGCATAGCTGCGGGGATCGATCGCCCGGTGCATCGTGCCGGAATGGCAGCTGTCCACCACCATCAGGATCGCGACATCGGGCGGCAGATAGCGCTTCATCCAGGCATAGAAGTCCTTGTCGATGATGAAGGTCTCGGGGTCTTGGGCGCCGGGATCAAAGCCGGGCAGCGGCACGAACTGGTCGAATTCGCCATCCTCATCGCTGGGGTTCTGCGCCAGAGCCTGTGCGCCATGGCCGGAAAAGTAGAACAGCAGCCAGTCCCCCGGCTGCGCGCGCAGGCCCATGTCGTGCAGCGCGGTCTCGACGCTCGACCGGCTGACCGCGCCGTCGCGCAGCGACACCACGTCGCTCGCCTGCATCGATCGCGCGAGCCCCTCCATTGCGGCGAGATCATTGGCCGGGCCCATAAGATCGGGAATAGCCGGGGACTCATAGCGCGACACGCCGATCAGGATCGCGCGGGTCTCCGCCTGCGCTGCCGGGGCCGACAGCGCGATCAGAAGCACGGCGATAAGAAGGCGCCAGCGCACGGCTCAGCCCCCGCCCTCATCGGCTTCCAGATCGCGCGCGACGCGCAGGCCGACATCGTCGCGCCGCTTGGTTGCGGCAAGTCCGAAACGATTGGCCGATCGCAACTCACCCGGCACGCTCTCGAACGACCCGCCGCGCAGCGCGCGGTTGCGGCACGCGGCATCGAGGCACGCCGAGGTCCATTCCCAGACATTGCCCTGCATCTGGTACAGGCCGAAACCGTTGGGCGGATAGCCCGACACCGCCTCGGGATAGCCGCGATAGGGCGAGGTCGCAGAGCCCTGATAGCGCGCGGTATGATCGTAATTGGCGTCGGAAGGCGAGATGCCATCGCCCCAGGGAAAGGCGCTCGACGCCCCTGCCCGGCTCGCATATTCCCATTCGGCATCGGTCGGCAGGCGATAGGTCCGGCCCGACTGGCGCGACAGCCAGCTCAAGAATGCGAGCGCATCGTCATGGCTGATGCTGGTTGCAGGGATCAGCGGGTTGGGATTGTCCGCCGCCCAGTTCGACAGCTTAGGGCACGCGCCGTCGCGCGCGCAGGCGGTCCATTCCGCCACTGTCACCTCATAGACGCCCAGCGCAAAGTCGCGTGCGATGGCCACGCGCTGCTGCGCCGGCTCGTCCTTGCCGCGACCGGGTTCGGACGGAGGCGATCCCACCAGTGCGCTGCCGCCAGGCACGATGCGCATCCATGGGCAGTTGGCGCAGTCGTAGAAACGATTGCCGCTCGCCGGATCGCACGAGACGAAGCACGGCGGCTGGCCCTGCAGGCCGTAATCGAAGGTCGGCTTCTGGAAGCTCGCTGCCTTGGCCATCGCAACGCGATCGGAGACGCGCTTCATCGCATCGGCGATATTCTGCTGCGGGCGGCGGATTTCCTCCGCCAGCACCTTGGAGAAGATGCCGTTGTCGAAGGCGAACTGGTCGGCGCTGGTCGAAAAGGCGACGAGATAGCCCTGATCGGGCCGGATCGGGTTCTGCGCCGACCGCAACACGCGCTTGAGGCCCTTGCTGCCGGTCACCTCGATGCCTGCGCCGCCGGTGACCGTGTCGTCGCTGGCGACCGGCAATGTCGGCAGCGCGATGACGTTGCGGCACATGTCGAGCACGACCAGCACGTTGCGCGCGCCCGAGGACATCAATGTCCGCGTCACCGCCGAACGCGACAGGCTAGCCGATGCAGCAAGATCGCCCTTGTCGGCATCGACCGGCACCATCTGCACATCGCCGCCCGCCCCCAGCGCGACGCCATGGCCCGAGAAATAGAGCACGCCGAACGCCTCGGGCCCGGCGGCGGCGAGCGCGGCGCGAAAGGCCGCAAACTCCGCCTCCATCTGCGCGGCGGTCAAGTCGCGCCGGGTGTGCACCGCGCCGGTTCCCGATCCGTCGACAAAGCCGGTCGCGGTGAGCGCGGCCGAAATGCGTTCGCCATCGTCGAAGGTCGCCGACAGCCTGTCGAACCCGCGATACGTGCCATTGGCGATGACCAGGGCGAGGCGCGGCTCGCGCGCCCCGGCCTGGCCGTGCGCCATGGGGGAAAGCCCCAGGCTGGCCGCCATCGCGACCAGCAAAAGGACGAACCTCAGCATCAGAAGCGGAAACCGACGCCTATCGTATAACTGCTGAAGTCGCGCGCCTGGATGGTGCTCAGGTTGATGCGGATCAGGTCGCGCGTTGCCCGCGGCGAATCCTCGCGGCCGCGCAGGCCGAAGGACAGGGTCGCCTCGTGGAAGCTGTTGTTGCGCAGGTCGCTGCCCAGATATTGCGTGAACGCATAGCTGGCGCGCATCGAACTGCCCCGGCTGAACAGCCGCGCTTTCAGCGGCAGATCATAGGCGATGCCGTTGCGCAGCGACCAGTTCTTGAGATCGGGGTTGATGTTCGCGCTGGTGCCCGGGGTATCGAGCGTCTGGGCATAACCGATCATGTTGCCGATCACGAACTTGCCGCGCCCGACGCCGTTGATGACATAGCGGCTGGTGATCGATCCCTGCAGGATGTGCCCGACCGAGCCCAGATCCTCCGAATAGACCGCGCCATAGCCGATGCGCGGCTCGATCGACCATTTGCGATCGATCACCGGGATTTCGAGCCCAATGCCAAGCTGCGCGCTGTACGTATCCGACCCGTTGATCCGCGCATAGTTGAGCGGCAGGTCGATCTTCAGCATCGCGCGGTTGCCCTCGAAGATGCGGAAGCTGCGCTGGATGCGGGCATCGACGCGGTCGATATCGAAGCGGCCTGCCGAACCGGTATTGTAGGTCGCGCCGATCAGCCAGGGATCGTTGGGCACCGCGACGCCCTCGGGCACCGGGTCCTGCTCGATCGCGGAATCGCCATTGGCAAGATCGAGTGCGCTGCGGGTCAGGCTGGCCTGGAGGCTGTTCGGGTTGCCCGCCAGCGGATCGGCGGGCGAGAAGCGCGCGAACGAGCGCGACAGACAGCCCAGGATCGCCTGCGACGTCGGGGTGCTCTCGTCATCGACCAGCGCATCGAAGGTGTTGAACGTCTGCTGGCGGTTCGCGCCGTTGAAGCTGAACGTGCAGGGCGTGCCATTTTCCTGCAGCAGCACCTGCCCGGTAGGCGACACGACACTGATCGTCAGCACCGAACTGTTCTGCGCATAGCTGCCGATCGCCGTGCCGCCGCGAATGTCGAACACCGCCTGCACCGCGCCGAAAAAGGCATTCTGCAGACCGACGACGGTCGCGATCTGGCTGGGATCGAGGAAATCGGTAATGTCTTCGATCGTGTCCTGCTCGAACCGCGCCGACTGGTCGAAATTGTTGAGCTGGTTGGTGACGCGCACGCCGATGCGGAAGGATTTGCGCAGCTGCTGATAGTTGGCGATGTTCGGCGGCGGCGTCGGTGTCGGGGTCTGCTGGGCAAAGGCGCTGGTGCTTGCGCATACAAGAGCGCCGGCGGCAAGCCACCGGGCGGGTGAATATCTGGACACGAGTGAACCCCCTGAAACTTGGTTTGACGGACAGGTCAGAGCGCCTCACTATCGTCGTAGTAGCCCCCTACCCACGTAGCCAAGCATGCACTTTCGGGGCGTCGTGCGCGTGTGGCAAATTGTCGCAAACGGTCACAAATCGCTGCCTGTTCAATAGCTTACATGCTTTCATGTTAATTTACCCCTGATTTGGGGATTTACCGAGCGGACTCCCATCCATGCCTCATCATCTGCCTGTGCTTTCCCGCACCAGCGTCATCGCGATCAGCTTTGCCGCGATGGTGCTGCTCGGGGGGCTGCTCCGTCAGACGGGGGCAGCGCTGGGCGGGATGCTCGATCTGACGCTGACCGGGGCGGAGGCGCGTGCGCTGCTGGATAGGCTCACGCCCTGGCAGCGCGATGTGCATGCGCACGCGACCTTGCTTTATGACGGCCTCTATCCGCTCGCTTATGGCGCATTCTTCGCCGGGCTCGCGGTTCGCCTGGGCGGTGCGAAGGCGCGCTGGATCGCGCTGGTGATGCTGGGCGGCATGGTCGCCGATTATGCCGAGAACATCGGGCAGCTGCTCGCGCTGAGCGGGCGGGCGGATTGGCTCGATGCGAAGACGCTGCTGACCACGATCAAGTTCGCGCTGACCGGCACTGCGGTGGCGGCGACGCTGGTGCTGGCGATCAGGGCGACATGGGCCAGAGTGCGGCGCTAGCGCGCGACCGCCTTGCCACGAAAGGGCCAGCTGCCGATCTGCTTCCACGGTCCGCCGAGATAGCGGTGCAGCGCCAGGCCCGTGATCGCCAGCGGGCGCGGCATGAAAGTGGCGGAAAGCGCAGCATGCAAGGCGCGCGCGGTGGCGGCTTCCACCTTGTTCTGCACGGTTATGTGCAGCCGAGGCGTGCCCTGGTCCTGCGCGGTGAGCAGGCCGTGCAGGTCTTCCGCCATCATCGCGCGGATCGTCAGCAAGCCGGGTGAATGGATGCGAAAGGCGACGCCATTGCCCATCCGCATGACCTCGCTGAGCCTGGCATCGGGGCAAGCGAATTCCCGCGCCAGCGCCCGCGTCCGCTCGACGATCTCGCCCACGCAATGGCCCGGCAGTTGGTGAAACAGCGTGACATGCGCCTCGACCACATTGCGGTCGGCAGGGTAATGCGCGTGGCGCAGCGCATCGGCCCAGGCCTGGTCGGCCGCGCCCATCGTCGCTGTCATGATGATCGGTTCGCGCCGCATTTCAGCTTCCTAGCGGGGAACGGCGCATGCACAAAGGGGCGCGGTGCATTGCTGCACCGCGCCCCCGCTTGCGACCCGTCTAGGGATCTCGTCTGTCAGCCGGCTCAGGCCAGTTCGGGCTGCTTCGCCTTGATCTTGGCCAGCACGTTTTCCGGAGCGGTTTCGCCATAGGGATCGTTGTCCAGACCATGGTCGTTGATGCCCGGCTCTTCGAACCAGTCGGTGATCACGCCATTGTCGACGACCATCGCATAGCGCCAGCTGCGCTCACCGAAACCGACATGGTCCTTGCGGATCAGCATGCCCATGCGGCGGGTGAAGTCGGCCGAACCATCGGGAAGCAGCTTGACCTTCTCGACGCCCAGCGACTTGCCCCACTGATACATCACGAACGCGTCGTTGACCGACACGCAGTAGATTTCGTCGATGCCTTCGGCGCGGAAATCGTCGTACATGGCTTCGAAGCCCGGAACCTGCGAGTTCGAGCAGGTCGGGGTGAACGCGCCGGGCAGCGAGAAGATGACCACGCGCTTGCCGGCGACCAGATCGCCGGTGAGCTTGTCTTCCCAACGGAAGGGGTTGGGGCCTTCGATGCTGTCGTCGCGCACGCGCGTCTTGAGGCAGACATTGGGAACCTGACGTCCGATCATGGGAAACTCCTTGAACGATGGGGGAATATGTTTTGCAGTGCAGCATCTAGGCAAGCGCAGCTGCCAAGTGAAATGAAAACATTCGTGTGCCGTGATCGCTTTTTTCGATGATTTGGTCGCATTGGCCATGACACTCGATTGGACCGCGCGCAGAACGGCGTGACATGGTTGCAATAGTCACAGAATATCTTCATTTTGAATGCATCGGGAGGGAGCCTCAATGATCCTGTCACGGCCCTTGGGCTGGTTCTGGCTGCTGGCCATCGTTCTGCTGGCATGGAACGTCATCGGCCTTGTCGCCCTGCTGTTCGACCCCGTGCTGGGCCTTGGCGATGTTTCGAAGCTCGCCCCCGAGCAGCAGGCTCTTTATGCAGCGCGCCCCGCCATCGCCTTTTACGGCTTCGTACTGGCGACGGTGGCAGGGACGGCAGGTGCGATCGCTCTGCTGCTCCGGCGTAACTTCGCTCTCTGGCTGTTCATCGCCTCGGCGATCGGGCTGGTGCTGCAGAACGCCTGGCTGTTCGCTGACCCTTCGCGGCTGGATGCCAGCGTACTCGGCTTCCAGGCGCTGGTCGCCGGATCGATCGTGCTGGAAATCTGGTTGACGCTCACCGCACGGAAGCGCCGCTGGAGCCGCTGATTACATCTCGCCCCTGGCGCGGCGGATGGCGAACCACTTCTCGACATTGCGGTTATGGTCGGCCAGCGTGCTGGCAAACACATGCCCGCCGGTGCCGTCGGCAACGAAGTACAGCGCATCGGTCCGCGCCGGGTTGAGCACCGCCTCAATCGAGGCGCGGCCAGGATTGGTGATCGGTCCCTTGGGCAGCCCGGTCATCGCATAGGTATTATAGTCGTTCACCGCCGAGATTTCGGATTGGCGGATGCGGCGGCCGAGCGGCTTGCCGCGCGTGATCGGGTAGATGATCGTCGGGTCCGCCTGCAGCATCATGCCCTTGCGGATGCGGTTGCTGTACACACCCGCGATCATCCGCCGTTCGGACGCCTTGCCGGTCTCCTTCTCGACGATCGCGGCCAGGGTGACCGCCTCTTGCGGGGTCTTGGCGACCGTGTCGGGGGAACGGTTGGGCCAGAGTTCGGCGATCGTGTCCTGCATCGCCTTCTGCATACGCAGCATCACCGCGATGCGCTTCTCGCCGCGTTCGAAGCTGTAGCTTTCGGGCAGGATGGTGCCCTCTTCCGGCACGGGCACGTCGCCGGTGAGCAGCTTTTCCGCCATCAGCTTTTCGTGCACCAGGATGCTCGGCATGCCCTCAGGCACGGTGACCATGCGGCGGATGACCGCGCCGCCCTGAAGGATGTCGAGAATCTGCGCGTTGCTCGCGCCTGCGGGAATGACGAATTCGCCGGCCTTGATCGGGTCACTGCCGCCGAACACCTTCGCGCGGTTGAGGAACGCGCCGGCCGAGCTGATCGCGCCCTTTTCCTCGAGCACCTGCGCCGCGCTGGCGAGCGAACTGCCCGCCGGGATGACCACGGACAGCTCTTCGGGCGCGGGGCCGGACGCGGTCCAGCCCCAATAGAAATTGCCGCCGATCAGCAGCACCAGCGCCGCAGCGCCTGCCAGAACGATGCATCCCAGACGGCGCAGCATGATGGGCTCAGACCGCCTTCATGATCAGGCTGGCATTGGTGCCGCCAAAGCCGAAGCTGTTGTTGAGCACCGCGCGCACCTTGCGCTCCTTGGCCTTGTGCGGGACGAGGTCGACGCCGAGGCAGCTCTCGCTCGGATTGTCGAGGTTGAGCGTCGGCGGCACGATCTGGTCGCGCAGCGCCAGCACGCAGAAGATCGATTCCACCGCGCCCGCGCCGCCCAGCAGGTGGCCGATCGCCGACTTGGTGCTGCTCATCGACAGCGTGTCGATCGCGCTGCCGAACAGGCGGCGCACCGCGCCCAGCTCCAGCTCGTCGCCCAGCGGGGTCGAGGTGCCGTGGGCATTGATATAGTCGATGTCTTCCAGCGACAGGCCGGACTTGCGCAGCGCCATTTCCATCGAGCGGAACGCGCCCGAGCCTTCGGGATGCGGCGCAGTGACATGATAGGCATCGCCGGTCAGGCCATAGCCGATGACCTCGGCATAGATCTTCGCGCCGCGCGCCTTGGCCCGTTCATATTCCTCGAGCACCACGACGCCCGCGCCTTCGCCCATGACGAAACCGTCACGGTCGACATCATAGGGACGCGAGGCGCGCTCGGGTGTATCGTTGAAGCCGGTGGAAAGCGCGCGGGCCTGGGCGAACCCGGCAATGCCGATCGGGCAGATCGCGCCTTCCGCGCCGCCTGCCAGCATCACGTCGGCATCGTCGAGCGCGATCATCCGCGCGGCATCGCCGATCGAATGCGCGCCGGTCGAGCAGGCGGTCACCACCGCGTGGTTGGGTCCCATCAGCCCGTACTTGATGCTGACCTGGCCCGAGATCAGGTTGATCAGCCGGCCATGGACGAAATGCGGGCTGACGCGGCCCGGTCCCTTTTCGTTGAGCACCAGCGACTCGCTGGCAATGCCCGGCAGTCCGCCGATGCCCGAACCGATGGAGCAGCCCGCGCGCAGCCGCTCGGCCTCGCTCATGTCGGTCAGACCTGCATCTTCCAGCGCCTGGCCCGCGGCATCGATGCCGTAGATGATGAACGGGTCGACCTGGCGCTGTACCTTGTGGTCGACGCGCTTGTTGGGGTCGAAGCCATATTCGTGTGTCGCAGGCTTGACCTCGCAAGCGATCCGGCACTTGTACTCGCTCGCGTCGAAACGGGTAATCGTGCCCGCGCCCGATTTGGCAGCGATCAGATTGCTCCACGCGGTCTCGACATCGGCGCCCAACGGCGTGACCAGACCCAGACCCGTAATGACTACACGGCGCATTCGCCCCACTCCTGAAAAACCTGTTGCGACGTCTGCGGGCCCAAGCGCCCGCGAACGACGTTCGTCGAAAATGAAAAATGGCTTCCCCGCGTCGCCGAGACGACGATCAGGGAAGCCATCCTATCTTCACATGGTCGCTGCCGCAAAGCAGCGACGCTGCCCACCGGACCCGGCCCGCCGATCGGTTTCGACGCGGTGCCTTGCCGGTGCGATGGGCCCCTGTGCCAGCAGCAAATCAGCCCTTGTGGCTGTCGATATATTCGATGGCATCGTTGACGGTGCTGATCTTCTCGGCAGCATCGTCGGGGATTTCGACTCCGAACTCTTCTTCGAACGCCATCACCAGCTCGACGATGTCAAGGCTGTCGGCGCCCAGATCGTCGATGAAGCTTGCGTCTTCGGTGACCTTCTCGGCTTCCACGCCGAGATGCTCGATCACGATTTTTTTGACGCGGTCGCCAGTCTCACTCATTCAGAGTTCCTTCGATTTGTGTGTAACGAAAAATGCGAACTGAAATCACTGCCTCGCCCTAATGCCGCTTTTATCGGCTGGCAAGAGGGCTGCGTTACAGCATCGCCATGCCGCCATTGACGTGCAGCGTCTGACCGGTGACATAGCCTGCCTCGCGGCTGGCGAGATAGACCACCGCCGCTGCGACATCATCGCCCTCACCCAGCTTGCCTGCCGGAATGCGCGCCATCAAGCCCGATTTCTGCGCATCGGGCAGAACCTCGGTCATCGCCGATGCGATAAAGCCCGGCGCGACGCAGTTGACGGTGATGTTGCGGCTGGCGAGTTCCGCCGCCAGTGCCTTGGACATGCCCACCAGCCCCGCCTTGGACGCGGCATAATTGGCCTGGCCGGGATTGCCGGTCGCGCCGACCACGCTGGTGATCGAGATCATGCGGCCGAAGCGCGCCTTCATCATCGGCTTGGCGGCGGCGCGGCACAGGCGGAACGCGGCTTCCAGGTTGACGCGGATCACGTCTGCCCATTCGTCGTCCTTCATCCGCATCGCCAGATTGTCGCGGGTGATGCCGGCATTATTGACCAGGATGTCGAGCGACCCCAAGGCCTCGACCGCCTGCGGGACGAGCGCGTCGACGGCGGCCGGATCGGACAGGTTGCAGGTCAGCGCGACATGATCGCCCCCCAGCGAGGCGGCAAAATCCTTGAGCTTGGCTTCGTTGCTGCCCGACAGCGCCAGCCGTGCGCCATGCGCAGCGAGCCCGCGCGCGATGGCCGACCCGATACCCCCGCTCGCGCCGGTGACCAGAGCGGTCATGCCTGTAAGATCGAACATGCGAAATTCTCCTGTCATGCGCCTCTCCCCTACCCAGCCCCGCTCAGCCTGAGCCTGTCGAAGGCCACGCTATATGGCCAGCGTGGGCGCGGGACCTTCGACAAGCTCAGGTTGAGCGGACGTTGTTAACGGGCTTGGCTTATCTCTCAAACCGCTTCGAGCAGGCTGTCGATATCGCCCATCTTGACGATGCTCTCGCTCTCGACATCCTCGACGATGCGCTTGATCATCGGGACCAGCACCTTGCCGCCCAGTTCGATGAAATGATCGACGCCCGCATCGCGCATCGCGATGACCGATTCCCGCCAGCGGACCATGCCGGTGACCTGGTCGACCAGCAGATTGCGGATCGTGGCCGCATCGCCCACCGGTGCGGCGGTGACGTTGGCGAACAGCGGCACGATGGGATCCCTGATCTCGGTTGCCGCCAGCGCCTCGGCCATGCGTTCGGCTGCGGGCTGCATCAGCGCGCAATGGAACGGTGCGGATACAGGAAGCATCATCGCCTTGCGTGCGCCCATGTCCTTGGCGATCGGCAGGCAGCGCTCGACGGCTGCGGCATGGCCAGAGATCACCGCCTGGCCAAAGGCATTGTCATTGGCAACGGCACAGACCTGCGTTCCGGCTGCCTGTTCGGCGGCCTTCACCGCATCCTCGAACTCGATGCCGAGCAGCGCGGCCATCGCGCCCTCGCCCACCGGCACCGCCGCCTGCATCGCCTGGCCGCGCAGCTTGAGCAGCCTTGCGGTCGTCGCCAGATCGATCGATCCTGCCGCACACAGCGCGCTATATTCGCCCAGGCTGTGTCCCGCGACATAGGCAAAGCTGACCGGCCCATCGCCCGCCTGCCCCTGGAGCGCGCGGAACACCGCGATCGCGTTGGCCATGATCGCGGGCTGCGCGTTCTCGGTCAGTTGCAGCTCGTCTGCCGGACCTTCGGTCATCAGCTTGAACAGGTTCTGGCCGAGCGCCTCGTCGACCTCCTGAAACACCGCGCGCGCCTCGGCGCTCGCTTCGGCCAGGGCCTTGCCCATGCCGACCTTCTGACTGCCCTGTCCCGGAAAAATGAATGCGCGTGTCATGACTATCGTCGTCCCTCGCCCCACAAGATCGCGCCGGCGCCCTCCAGCCCCTGCGTCAAGCGCCGCCCGTTAATCCTGTTGCCCCATAGTTGCAAGGCAGTTGGTGGCAAGCGGCTTGCGGCAGTTTAACCGATCGATTAACACCACGGCATGGATGATACCGCATTTGCCGAGAGGCTGGAAACGCTTTGCCGCGCGAAGCTTGGGGGCGACGGACCGCTCGCCGGGCTCAAACGGCTTTCCGGCGGCGCGAGCATGCAGAGCTGGCGCTTCGCCTGGGGCAATGAGGCGCTGATCCTGCGGCGCATGCCAGAGGGGCTGCGCGCGGATGACGCCTCGATCGATTCCGGCGCGCTCGATCTCGACGGGCAGGCCGACGTTATCGAAAGCGCGGTGGCGCATGGCGTGATGGCCCCGGCAGTGCGCGCGCGCCTGACCCGCGACGATGGCCTGGGCGAGGGCTTCATCATGGCCTGCGCCCCCGGAGAGGCGCTGCCCCAGGTGCTTTTGCGCGATCCGGCCTATGCAGGTGCGCTCGAAAGCCTGCCGCAACAATGGGCCGAGCAGCTGGCCGCGATCCACGCGATCGCGCCTGCCAGCCTGCCCTCGTCACTGACCTATCGCAGCCCGGCCCAGATGCTGGCCGATCTCGAGGCGCGCTGGCGCGATCTGGGCGGGCTGTCGCCCATCTACGCGCTCGCTTTCGGCTGGCTCGAGCGCGCGCTGCCCGATCCGGTAGAGCCGCGCCTGTGCCATGGCGATTTTCGCATGGGCAACCTGCTGGTCACGCCTCAGGGTCTTTCCGCCGTGCTCGACTGGGAGCTCGCGCATCTGGGCGATCCGGTGCAGGACCTGGCCTTTGGCTGCATCCCCAGCTGGCGCTTCGGGCGCTATGACAAGGTACTTGGCGGCTTTGCGCAGCCTGAAGACATGCTGTCGCATTATGAAGCCGTTACCGGTGTGCCGGTCGACCGGACGCGCTTTCGCTTCTGGCTGGTCTATTCGTGCCTGTGGTGGGGCATATGCTGCCTGATCATGGCCGATATCTGGCGGCGCGGCGGCAAGGCCAATCCCGAACGGCTGGTCATCGGCCGCCGCGTTTCGGAGGTGGAGATCGATCTGCTGCTGATGCTGTCGGACGAACTGGTTGATGTCCCCGCGCCGATGGATTGGCCCGCTGCCGACGCTCTGCCCGAAAACGGCGTGCCTTCAGGCGCGGCGCTGACCGATGCGGTCGCGCTGTGGCTCGATGGCAAGATCGCCGCCACGGCACAGGGCCATGCGAAGTTCGAAGCGAAGGTCGCGGTCAACGCGCTGGGCATGGCAGCGCGCGACGCTGCGCTCGGCCCCGGCTTCCGCGCCAGCCAGACGAGGCGGCTCGAAATTCTGGGCTATGACGCCCCCGCTCTGGTCGCCGCGCTACGCCAGGACCCGGCGCATGTCACCCCGGCCGTGCACCACCATCTCCGCCGCCTGGCGGCCGAAAATTGCCTGATCGATCAGCCGCGCTATGCCGGACTTGGCGCGGCGCGGACCGCGTGGAGCCGGACCCCTCAGACATCTGCCAAGAATTTATAATCTGGCGCAATTTTGACGCTTAATCCGCCGCGTCCCCGGTCGTTAAGTCCAGTGAACGATCAATTAAGGACGATTGGGTCAACCGATGGCAGAACTCCAGGCAGCACGCGGCAATCTCAGGGACCGGATGAAACTCGCCGCGTCGATCCTGGCAGGCCAGGCCAAGGCGGACGAGGAGGCTCCGAAAAGGGAGACCGTCTTCGAAAACATCAAGAAGCAGCAATATCTCAAGGTCTATTCGTTCCTCGAGCAGGTGCAGCTCGACCCCGTTCCGGACAACTACAAGCTTGCCTGGGAGTATCTCAACGGCGGCAACAACGCATTGCGTGGCGCGGTGGATCGCAAGCTCGACACCAATGGCCGCCTGTCGTCAGAGATGGTCGCGGAAATCCTCGACGAGTGCGAAGGCCAGATGAAGGTGCAGGACCTCAATGCGCTCGTCGCCGAAAGCGAGGCGCTTCTCGCCGGGGGCTTCAAGACGCTGAGCAAGAGCGGCAAGGAAAGCATGGCCTATGCCGAGGCGCTGCAGACCCGGCTCGACTGGATGCGCGAGCTTGATCCTGCCGAGCAGGCCGACATGCCGATCGAGGCGCAGTTCAAGGCGCTGCTCAAGATCACCACGCAGATGATGCAATCGACCAAGAAGGCGAGCGAGAGCCTGGACGAGAGCACCAAGAAGCTGAGCCAGATGCGCAGCCGCCTCGACGAGGCCAATGAAAAGGCACAGCGCGACCAGTTGACCGGACTGCCCAACCGCTGGGCGTTCGAGCAGCAATTCTCCGCTGCGACCATCCGCGCCAAGGAGCGGTTCGAACCGCTGTCGGTCGCGTTCATCGATATCGACCATTTCAAGCAGGTCAACGACACGCATGGTCATGAGGCGGGCGACCGCGTGCTGCAGCTGGTCGCCAAGACGCTCGACGGCTTCACCCGCGGCAACTGTCATCTGGCGCGCCATGGCGGCGAGGAATTCGTGATCGTGCTGGAAAACACCACCACCGCCGAGGCGAAGAAGCAGATCGATGCGGTTCGCGAGGACCTTGCCGAACGCTCGCTGGTCAACAAGGAGAATGGCGAGCCCATCGGCCGCATCACCTTCTCTGCCGGTGTCGCGCCGTTCATTCCTGGCGAGGCCAACCGCCAGGTGCTGCGCAATGCCGATGCCGCGCTGTACGAAGCCAAGAATACCGGGCGCAACCAGGTGCTGATCTTCCACGGCGGCTGAGCGCTCGCCTGGCCAGCGCCTGGCATCTCTGTCACCCCTCATCGTCATTCCCGCGAATGCGGGAATCCCGCTACCTTCAACCACCCTCGCGCAGAAGCGGGACCCCCGCGTGCGCGGGGGTGACGGAAAAGAGCGTCACCAGGACTCGGAGCCTCACCCCATCATGCCGCTTTTTCTTGTCTCGGTGCTTGCTTTCTTCCGGTTTTTGGGTATTAGCCCGCGCTTGCCTTCGGACGACTGACCGTCCTCCGCATGCATGAAGAAAGCCGGAGGGGTGTGTCGCATGGGGCGCGCATCAGCGATCGGCAGATGAGTAAAGGAAGCCAACATGCCGATGTACGAGCATGTGTTTCTGGCGCGCCAGGACCTGTCCCAGGCCCAGGTGGACGCGCTGGCCCAGACCGCAACCGAGATTGTCGAACAGAACGAAGGCAAGGTCACCAAGACCGAGACCTGGGGTCTGCGCAACCTCGCCTACAAGATCCAGAAGAACCGCAAGGCGCACTTCGTTCTGCTGAACATCGAAGCCCCCGCCGGCGTCGTTGCCGAGCTGGAGCGTCAGACTTCGATCAACGAAGACATCATCCGTTACCTGACCGTGCGCGTCGACGAGCTGGAAAGCGGCCCGTCGGTGATGATGCGCAAGCAGGACCGCGAACGGCGCCCCCGCCGTGACCGCGAAGCCTGAGACAGAAAGGGATAACGACACATGGCACGCCCATTTTTCCGCCGCCGCAAGTCCTGCCCGTTTTCGGGCAAGAACGCTCCCGCCATTGATTACAAGGATGTGCGCCTGCTTCAGGGCTTCATGTCCGAACGTGGCAAGATCGTCCCCAGCCGCATCACCGCGGTTTCCGGCAAGAAGCAGCGCGAGCTGTCCAAGGCCATCAAGCGCGCTCGCCATATCGGCCTGCTGCCGTACATCGTGAAGTAAGGAGCAAGGGACATGCAGATCATTTTGCTCGAACGGATTGAGAAGCTGGGTTCGATCGGTGACGTCGTCACCGTCAAGGACGGCTATGCCCGCAACTTCCTGTTGCCCAACAAGAAGGCGCTGCGCGCCAACGAAGCCAACCGCAAGGTGTTCGAAGCCAATCGCGAGCGCATCGAGGCCGAAAACCTCGCCAAGCGCGACGAAGCAGCCAAGCGCGCCGAGTCGGTCGACGGCATGCAGGTCGTTCTGATCCGCGCCTCGTCGAACAGCGGCCAGCTTTATGGTTCGGTGTCGGTCCGCGACATCGCCGATGCGCTCAACGCCGATGGTGCCAATGTCACCAAGGCGATGATCATCCTGGAGCGCCCGATCAAGACGCTGGGCGTGTTCCCGGTCAAGATCGCGCTGCACCCGGAAGTGTCGGTCAGCGTTACCGTCAACGTCGCACGCAGCGAAGACGAGGCCGAGCTGCAGAAGGCCGGTGTCGACGTGATGGCGCAGATGTTCGAGGAAGACCAGGCTCCCGCCGGCTTCGTCGAAAAGTTCGACCCCAATGCCGAGCCGGGCACCATCCCGGTTGACGAGCCCGAAGAAGGCGAAGGCGAAGACGCCGCCGCCTGATCGGACGATCACGGTTCAAAAAGGCCGGGTTCCAGCGATGGAGCCCGGCCTTTTTTGTGGTTGCATCCTGCCCAGCCCGGGGAGAGTGCAACAAGCGCTCATTGCGCCGGTGGGCTCACCACCTCTTGGTTGAAGCGCTGCGCCAGCACGACGAAATTGGTCACCTCGCGCCGCAGCGTGCCCCGCTTCACACCGAAATCGCTGATCAGATAGCGCGCGACAAAGGGTTCGCCTGCCACCGACACGCCCGCCTTGCTGAACTCGTACAGCCGGTTGAAGTCGCCTGCGGCCTGCGCAAGATTCTGCGGATTGCGTTCTGCTGGCTTGGGCCAGAAGGCCAGCATGTACAGCCCCTGGCACTGGGTCGGCTGGTTCGGCGGGCAGGCGGTGAAGAACATGTTGACGCGCAACTGGCCGAAGCTTGCCTCGACGAACGGACGGCCCTCGGGCGTCTGCCGGTCGGCGATCGAGACGCCATTGCCGAATGGCGCCAGGATTTCGCGCACGCTGGTCGGGGTAAAGGCGGTCACCTCCACCTTGTCATCGGCATTCCCCTGCTGTTGCTGTGCCATGACCGGGGCTGCCGCCGCCAACGCCAGTGCTGCCGGTATCAGCAATCTGCCAGCGCGAATCTGCCTGCCTGTACCTGTCATCCGTCCACTCCATCCCGCACCAACCGACCCGTGGGCATCATAAGCGGTGTGCGACGGCGCATGCAACCGCCTGAAATCTCGCGCTCGGCGAGCATCGACAACAGTAATGACAGTGCCATCTGGAGTCGTTAAGAGCTTAACATGAGCACTATCGAAACGATCATCACCCAGCTTGCCGACCATTACGAGCAGTCGGTCCACACTCTCCAGACCGCGATCCGCGCCTTTGTCGAGAACGGCACGCCGCCCGATCCGGCGCTGCGCGCGAACGGAGCGTTCAGCTATCCGTGCCTGCGAATCGAATATGACGGCAACGAACGCGGGGCGGCGCCAGGCCTGTCCTTCGGCCGCCTCAACGCGCAGGGCGTGTACACCACCACGGTCACCCGCCCGCGCATGTTCGCCGACTATCTTACCGAGCAGCTGACCCTGCTCAGCGACAATTACGATGTCGTCATGTCGGTAGAGCCGAGCGACCAGGAAATCCCCTTCCCTTACGTGCTCGACGGCATTTCCGGGCCGGAGCTGGGCGGCATCACGCCGCTCGAGCTGGCGCGCTATTTCCCGACCACCGAGCTCGCCGATATCGGTGACGAGATCGCCGACGGCTTCCTGTCGTTCGGCTATGGCGGCGAAAGGCCCTTGTCGCTGTTCGACGGGCTGCGCACCGATTTCTCGCTGGCGCGCCTGCGTCACTATACCGGCACCCCGCCCGAGCATGTCCAGCGCTTCATCCTGTTCACCAACTATCACCGCTATGTCGATGAATTCGTGGGCTGGGCGTGCAGCCAGATCGGCAAGGGCCATTATACCGCGCTGTCGGGCGCAGGCGGGCTCTATACCGACCAGCCGGGCGCGGACCCCAGCCAGCTGGTCGCGGACAGTGCGTGGCGCAGGCACCAGATGCCCGCCTATCACCTGATCGCGCCCGATTTCGGCGGCATCACCCTGGTCAATATCGGCGTCGGGCCTTCGAACGCCAAGACGATCACCGATCACCTCGCGGTGCTGCGCCCCGAGGTGTGGCTGATGATCGGCCATTGCGGCGGCCTTCGCCCGACGCAGCGGATCGGCGATTATGTGCTCGCGCATGCCTATCTACGCGACGACCATATCATGGACGAGGTGCTGCCCCCCGAAATCCCGATCCCGCCGATCGCCGAGATCCAGCAGGCCCTGGCAGAGGCTGCGGAGGAAATTTCCGGCACCAGCGGCGCGGACCTCAAGCGGCGGATGCGCACCGGCACGGTCGTCACCACCGACGACCGCAACTGGGAACTGCGCTATTCGACCAGCGCGCTGCGCTTCTCGCAGTCGCGCGCGGTGGCGATCGACATGGAAAGCGCGACCATCGCCGCGCAGGGCTATCGCTTCCGTGTGCCGTACGGAACGCTGCTGTGCGTGTCGGACAAGCCGCTGCACGGCGAGCTGAAGCTCCCCGGCCAGGCGAATCGCTTCTACGAGGAGGCGATCGCGGCGCACATGCAGATCGGTATCCGCACCTGCGAAATGCTGCGCAACGAAAGCAATTCGCTACACAGCCGCAAGCTGCGCGCGTTCAACGAGCCGCCGTTCCGGTAGGGAGGAGGAAATGCAGCTGACGGGCAGGGTTTCAGGCGTTTTGGCGCTTGGCGTGTTTTGTGTTCTGGCCTTGCCGGCAAACGCCTTGGCGGTTGAGACGAAGGAGGTTGACGAAAGCCAGTTGCGTTTCCCAATCTATCCTGCACGAGGCCCCCAGCCCGAGAAACGGGCAGCGAAAGTCGGCTTTGCCAGCAACGGGTTCGATCTGCCTGAAGGAAACTGCAAGGTTATCGAATCCAGTGGTGACAGCGAAGCGGACAAGCAAGCTTGCCGTTCTGTAAATTTCTTTGCCACGCCCCCTGGCAAGATGGCGATCGTCAGCACTCCGGTTTGGACCTTTCCCAAAATCAGCGGCGAGTTTGTGAGGCCCAAGCTGCTGAACGGCCACAAGTTCGGCACCAGCATTTATCCTGATGCGGCCCTGCGTGGAGGGCAGCAGGGAACTGTTGTCTTTCGGGTTCTGGTTGGCCTGGATGGCAAGGTGGGGGGCTGCGAAATAGTGGGTTCAAGCTCATATAGGATGCTGGATAACGCGACCTGCAAAACGGCGGCAAAGTTTCGGTTCAGCCCTGGAACGTTGGATGGCCAAGCGGTCGAGAGCTTCTACATGTCGACCATAATGTTCTACAAAGGGGCAGGCCCTCGATCGAAGCCGCGCGAGTTACCGTAACATCTGCATATATTTGCAGGTATGTATTGACCTAGTTTAGCGGATAGCCATACTCGATGGCATGCCGCACCGTGTTCCAGTCGCCCGCGAACTCGCCGAGGTCTTCAAGCTGATCGCGCATCCGGACCGGATTCGCCTGATCGAGGAGCTTCGCACCGGCGAATGCGATGTCACCACGCCGGCGGAAAAGCTCAACCTTCCGCCGACGCGTCTTTCCCAGCATCTCAGCCTGCTGCGCACCGCACGCATGGTCGAGGAACGGCGCAATGGCCGTCAGCATCTCTATCGCCTGGCCCAGCCGCAGATTGCCGGCTGGATCACCGACGGGCTCGCCTTTGTCGAAGCCCGTGCCCCTGCGGCCTTGGCCGGAGATTTGCGCGAGGTGCGTGAACTCTGGTCCTGATCAAACTAACCCTTAAGCCTCAATAAGGAGCCTCCCCATGCCCCATTTCGCCGCCGGCGTCGTCCGCTTCCAGACCGAAGTCTTCCCCGAGAAGCAGGAACTGTTCGAAAGCCTGGCCAAGGGCCAGTCGCCCGAAGCGCTGTTCATCACCTGCTCGGACTCGCGCATCGAAACCGCGATGATCACCCAGACCGATCCGGGTGAGCTGTTCATCTGCCGCAACGCGGGCAATATCGTTCCGCCGCACACCAACCATACCGGCGGCATGACCGCGTCGATCGAATTTGCGGTCGCCGCGCTCAAGGTCCCTCACATCGTGATCTGCGGCCATACCGAATGCGGCGCGATGAAGGGTGCGATGAACCCCGAAGGCCTCGACAGCCTGCCGCATGTCCGCGAATGGCTGGGCTATTCGCGCGCTGCCGTGGAGGTGGTGAAGCATCTGGGCAGCAATCTCGATGATGCCGCCAAGATGAAGATGCTGCTCGAGCAGAATGTCATCCTGCAGCTCAACCATCTGAAAACGCACCCGTCGGTGGCGGCACGCCTGGCGGCGGGCGATCTGCAGCTGCACGGCTGGGTCTATGACATTCGCACCGGCGACGTCACCGCCTATGACGAGGCGACGGGCAAGTTTGCCCCGGTGCACGAACATTATGCGAGCGAAATGGCCGCATTGGCGCTCGAAAAGCATCAGTGCGCCGCCTGATCGGAACCTGAGAAACGCCTCATTCAAGGACCCTGGTCATGACTGCAGCAACCGCCCAGATGGGTGAACTCGAGACGATGAAGCGGAGCTGGCCACAGGACCTGCTCGCTTCGGTCGTCGTCTTTCTGGTGGCGCTTCCGCTCTGCCTTGGCGTCGCCATCGCATCGGGCGCGCCACCCGCGCTCGGTCTGATCACCGGCATTATCGGCGGCCTGGTCGTCGGCTCCCTGGCGGGCTCGCCGCTGCAGGTCAGCGGCCCCGCCGCAGGGCTCGCGGTGCTGTGCTATCAGCTGGTGCAGGAACAGGGCCTGATCATGATGGGCGTCGTCGGCCTGATCGCCGGCGCGCTCCAGTTGCTCGCCGGGATCGCCCGGCTCGGCCAGTGGTTCCGCGCTATCTCACCTTCGGTCATCCACGGCATGCTCGCCGGGATCGGCGTGCTCATCCTGGGCTCGCAGTTCCACGTGATGATCGATGACAGCCCGCGCGGCAGCGGCATCCAGAACCTGATCTCGATTCCTGAGGCGATCTACAAGGCCATCTTCCCGATGGCGATGGACAGCCATCATCTGGCTGCGATCACGGGCGTAGCGACCATCGCGGCGATCCTGCTCTGGAACCAGTTCAAGCCCAAGCAGCTGGCTGTGGTCCCCGCGCCGCTGATCGCGGTGATCGTCGGCACGATGGTGGCGGCCTTTGCCGGGTTCGACATCAAGCGCGTCACCGTGCCCGACAATATCATTGCTTCGCTCAACATCCCGACCATGGAAGCGCTGCAGCGCGGCCTGACCATGGAAATCCTGCTGCTCGGCGTGGTCTTCGCCTTTGTCGCCAGCGCCGAAACGCTGCTGTGCGCCACGGCGGTCGACCAGATGCACACCGGGCCGCGCACCAAGTACGACAAGGAACTGCGCGCGCAGGGCATCGGCAACATGCTGTGCGGGGCGGTCGGTGCACTGCCGATGACAGGCGTGATCGTGCGTTCGTCGGCGAATGTCCAGGCAGGAGCCAAGTCGCGTCTTTCTGCGATCATGCACGGCGGGTGGATCCTGGCGACCGTCGTCGCCCTGCCCTGGCTGCTGGCGCTGATCCCGACCGCCGCGCTCGCCGCGATCCTCGTCTATACCGGCTACAAGCTGGTCAACATCGCGCAGATCAAGAAGATCGCTTCCTATGGCCGCGTCGAGCTGGCGATCTATTTCGCCACGCTGGGCGGCATCGTGGTGTTCGATCTGCTCACCGGCGTGATCATCGGCTTCGTGCTGGCAACGGCCAAGGTCGTCTATACGTTCACGCATGTCCGGGTCGATCTGGAGGATGACGAGATGGCAGGCCGCACCGACGTGTTCCTGCACGGATCGGCGACCTTCTTCTCGATCCCGCGCCTCGCCAGCGTGCTGGAAACCGTGAAGCCGGGACGGGAAGTCCATGTCCATGTCGAGCATCTCGACCATATCGACCATGCCTGTCTCGACATGCTGGGCGCGTGGGAAAAGCAGCACAAGGCAACCGGCGGCAGCATGGTGATGGAGTGGCAGGATCTGCACGACCGCTATGCATCGCCCTATCAGAAGATGCAGGATGCCGCAGACAGCCCCGGTACCGGCCCGGGAGACGGGCCAAAAAAAGCCAGGCCGGTGCTTGAGCCGGCGGCCTGATCCCGGGCCTTACCCCAGCAGCAACACATGCAGCGGCCGCCGGAGCAATCCGGTGGCCGTTTGCATGTCCAGTCGTCGAAAGAAATCGCACCCGGGTCGGATCGCGAGGGAACATTCTGCCTGTATCGGCGTAATCAATCCGGTGCAGGGGACCTAATTACCTTATTGTACAAGGAGATCACCATGAGTGATGCCATCAAGACCGCCGCTGAGCGGATCAAGACCGACGCATTGAACCTGGCCGAGCGTGCGCGCTCCGAAGCCGCCAGCGCCTTTGCATCGGTCAATCAGAACCGTGACGAGCTTCGCGCCAAGGCGACCGAAACTGCCCGGCTGGCGGG
>NZ_LSIS01000250.1:0-27955 GCF_001556365.1 Blastomonas sp. CCH1-A6
TCTGCGCCTCGAGCGCCAGCGCGCGGACGCGCAGCAAGGCGGGCGCGATGTCGCGGCTGCCGAGCGCGGCAAAGGCCAGGTCCGATGGCGCATCCCAGGTCGGCTGGAACCCGTAATAGGCGCCCGAGCCGGCATCCTCGACGAACGCCGCCAGCGCACGCTCCTCGGCGACCTGCCCTGCCAGCATCCTGTCTATCGTGGCCCGGTCGCGCGCGACGCTGGCCAGGCCAAGGGCGACCGCCGCGCTGGCACAGATCGCGAGCAGCGCCAGCGCCAGCAGCGCCGATTTGCTGCGCAGCATGAACCCGAATTCACGCGCCAGGTTGCTCATAGCCCTGCCCTTTCGAGCCGCCGGCGCGCAAAGGCGAACAGGCCGATCGCCAGCGCAACCCACAGCCCCAGAACCGCCAGCGGCATCACCATCGCGCCTGCACGCTCAGCCGGGCTAGGCGCGGAGAAATCGAAATCGGGGATGGTCTTCCAGAAATCGGCGGAGATGCGCGTGCGACGGTCGGCAATCGGGTCCTTGCTGCGCGCGGCATCGTCGGCGCTGGCGACGGCGCTCGCCTGCAGCCCGTTGAGCTTCTGCACCATGTCGTAGCGATAGGCCTCGGCCGCCGCGAGAAACGCCAGATGCGTGCCGAGATCGGTCGCGGCCCCGGTCATCGAGGCGCGGCGCACCGCAAGCGCCGGGCTGATGATCCCCAAGGCCGTGAGCGTGTCGGTCTGTGCGTTCTGGATCGCGGCGGCACGCGCGGCATAGTCCTTGAACAGCTGCGAGGTCAGCCGCTCGCCTTCCTGCGCCAGCACGCCGCGATAGTTGAACGGCAGGTCTTCGACCCTGGTCACGCCATAGCGCTTGAGCAGCTTGGCCTTGAACGCGGCAAAATGGGGGTCGTTGGGATTATGGCTGTCGCCGATGCGGCGAAGGTCTGCGGCGATGGCGAACTCGGTATCGACGCGGCTGGGCAGAGGTTCTGCGACCCCGACCCAGGCCGCCGCCGCGCGCGGCACCAGCACCACGACGATCGCCCAGGCCGCGATCAGCGTCACGAGCGCGCCCTGCGCACTGGCCGCGAGCGCCGAGACCGCGGTGATGACCAGCACCCAGACGAGCAGATAGCCGCTATAGGACAAGGCCGTGAGCGCCGCGATGCCTGCCTCGCCCGGCTGCTGCACGGCGGCCCAGGCGAGCGCGGCAAAGGCGGGTGCCATCGCCAGAACCGCCGCCACGCCGAGCGCCAGCGCCTTGCCGCCCAGGATCGACCAGGCCCCTGCGCCATAAGCCGCAAGCGCGCGCAGACTGCCGCGCTCGCGCTCGCGGGCGATGCTCGCAAAGCCCAGGAACACCAGCAGCAGCGGTGCGAGCGTCTGCAGCACGAAGGCGGGGGTCAGCTGACCGAAGCGGACAAGATCCGAAGACTCCCGCGCCGCGCCGAAAGTGGCGCTGTTCTGTCGGTGCCCCTCGAGGAATAGCAAGGTGCCGGTAAACGCATCGACCCCCGGATCGAACGCGGCGAGCGGGCCCACCGGGCGCAGCGCATAAGTGCCATAATGCACCATGCGGTGCGGATGCCGGTCGGGCTGCGCCTTGAACTGCGCATCGGTCGCCGCCTGCGCCTCGGCGCGCATCTTCGCTGCCGCCGCCATCTGCGTCGCCGATGTCACTGCCGCGATGGCCGACAGCAGCAGCAGCGTCGCGATACCGACCAGCGCCAGCCGCGAACGCAGCATCAGGCGCAGCTCGGCGCCCGCGATCGTCAGCGCCTGGTTCATCGCACCCTCGCGAAGCCATCGTGCAGGGCGTTGAGGTCGAAGCGCGGTTCGGCGCTCCCCGCCGACCATTCGCTGGCGATCCTGCCTTCGGAGATCAGCCCGATCCGGTCCGCAGTGTCCGCTGCACCAAGCAGGTCGTGCGTGACCATCAGCACCGCCACGCCACGCGCCGCGAGCGTTTCGAGCAGCGCGTGGAAATCGGCCGAAGCTGCAGGGTCGAGCCCCGATGTCGGCTCGTCGAGCAGCAGCAGCGGAGTATCGCGCAGCATGGCAAGCGCGATTGCAGTCTTCTGCCGCATACCCTTGGAAAAGCTCCCCGCGCGCTGGTCCCAGGCGCGGGCGGCCAGACCCACCGACCGGAACGCGGCCTCGATCTCGTCCCGGCTGCGGCGGCAGTCGGCGATCTTGAGCAGATAGTCGACATTCTCTCGAGCAGTCAGATGGTCATAGAGCGCCACGTTTTCCGGTAGATAGGCGATCTGCGCACGTACCGCGTCGATGGCATTGGCCGGGTCCTGTCCGCCGATGGTGAGCACGCCGCCCGAGCGGGCGAGAAAGCCGAGGATGGCAAACAGCGTCGTCGACTTGCCCGCGCCGTTCCCCCCGAGCAGCGCATAGATTTCGCCTGCCGCCAGAGTCAGGGAAAGACCGTTGACGATGCGCCTTCCGCCACGCTCGACGACGAGCTGGTCGATCACCAGTACGGGGTTGGACATGGAAACTACCCTTTAGAACGACAATCTCAGCGCCACCGACGCTGCTCGCGGCGTCCCAGGCTGGACCCAGAGCTGAGCGAAGCTGTTGGTATAGTATACTGTATCAAACAAATTCGTGACGTCAGCGAAAATTTCCACATTTTCAATGACCTTCCACGCAGCGAACAGGCGGACCAGCGTGTAATCGGGCAATTCGAACGCTGTGCCGGTCTCGCCCAGACGCGTTCCGACATGCTGCACGCCGCCACCGACCGTCAGTTTCGTGTCGCCGATATCGAAGGCGCGCGACGCTTGCAGGCTGACCGTGTGGCGCGGAATGTTGATCAGGCGGTCGCCACGCCGGATGGGCAGGCCGAAATTGAGATCGGCAACATCCTCCCGCGCTTCGGCATCGACATAGGCATAAGAGAACCACAGATCGATATCGCCGGGCAGTTTGCCCATCAGATCGACCTCGAGGCCACGGCTGCGTGCCTTGCCGATCGGTAGCGAGGAGCCGGGATTGGCCGGATCCGCCGCGAGCACGTTCGACTTGGAAAGCGTGAACAGCGAGACCGTGCCCTGCAGCGCATCGTCGAAAAGTCCGAATTTCGCGCCGATTTCTGCCGACTTGCTGGTTTCCGGATCGAACAACGCGCCTGCCGCCGTCGCGCCCAGATTGGCGCGGAAGCCCTCGCCATAGGTGGCGTAGAACGAGACGGCCGACGATGCGGTATAGACGATCCCTGCCTGCGGGCTGAACCGGTTGTAGCTGCGGCTGGCAGCAGTGTTGTTCGCCCGGTTGAGGCTCTCCACGGTAATGTCGTCGAAACGCCCGCCCAGGCGAATCTGCAGCGAATCGGTGATGCTGATCTGGTCCTGCACATAGGCGCCAACCGCGCGCTGCTGATCGAGCCGGTTGGTCTGCGGCCCCGGTGCGGGCAGCGGGAAGCGGCCATAGACCGGGTTGAACACATCGATATCGTTGCTCGCCAGCGCAGTGGTCGCAGCGCCGATCGAGGGCGGACGGAAGCGGAGGAAAAGCTGGCTGTTGTCGAACTCGTCATAATCGACGCCCAGCAGAACACGATGCGTCAGGCCGTCCGTCGCGAAGCGTCCAGCGATCTCACCGCGCACCACGAAATGCTCGCCCTCGTACAGGCGGAAGCGGCGCTGGCGCGAGAGCGAGCGGCCGTCGCGGAAGAGCCGCTGGCGGCCGGTGGCAAGCTCGGCCTCGGTCGAAAAGCCCTCGAGCCGGGTCTCGCGATACTGGGTGCCGATCAGCAGGCTCCAGTCCTCGCTGAACTTGTGGTCGAGCTGCACCTGATGCCCGGTCGCATCCGCCTCGATCGGCCCATCGCCCGGTTCGCCGAAAAAGTCGCGGCGCGACACCCGGCCCAGCACGCCGCCAATCGCCACGGTGCCGCGATCAAAATCGGCCTCTTGGCGGGTCAGTTCCAGATCGTAGCTGACGGTCGTATTCTCGCCAAGCTTGAGCAGGAACGAGGGCAGGAAGCCGACCCGCTCCGATCCCACGGTGCGGCGGAAGCTGTCCGACTTCTCGTAAAAACCGATCAGGCGCACCGCCGCCACGTCGCCGACCGCGATGTTGACATCGGCATCGGCCCGGCGGCGATCGAAGCTGCCCGCCTGGACGTTTATCCGCCCGCGCGTATCGAAATCGGCGCGCTTGGTGACGATATTGACCGTACCGCCCGGCTCGCCTCGCCCGAACAATGCGGCATTGGGGCCCTTCAGGATCTCGATCCGCTCGACGCCCGCGACATCGCGCGTGCCACCGAAACCGCGGCCTCCGTTGAAGCCGTTGACCAGATAGCCCGAAGGCAGGTTCTCGTCTCCGGCAAAGCCGCGCACGGCATAGGCATCCCACAGTCCGCCGAAATTGTTCTGCCGCGCCACCGAAGCCGACAGGTCGAGTGCATCGGTGAGCCGCGTCAGATTGTTGGCGTCGATCTGCTCCTGCCCGATCTGGGTGATCGCCTGCGGGGTCTCGCGCAGCGTGAAATCGCCACGATAGGCCTGGCGCTGGCCGGTGACGATGATGTTGCCCTCGGCTTCGAGCGCATCGCCGGGCTGTTCTTCATCGGCCCAGGCGGTGCCGGGCAGGCTCGCGGTTCCCGCCAGCAGCAGCGAAACCAGGCCAAAAGCGAAACGTGACATGACGGTGCGTACCCCCAACAGAACGCCGCATCCCCCCCGGGAGCGGCAAATTGGAGCGCGTGATATATTATATCATATTCAGGTCAAGTGCGTTTTGCTGCACCTGCTTAGTTGGCGATCACATATGGCATCGGGGCCTAAGCTGGCCGCTCTCAGACGTCGGTCCAGCGGCGCAGCAGATTGTGATACAGGCCGGTCAGCTTGATCAACCCAGCATGGCCCTCGCCGAGATCGCCCGAAAGTTGCTGGATCGACTGGTCGAGATCGAGCAGTGCCGAGCGTGCCTCGTGGTCGCGCACCATCGACTGGATCCAGAAGAAGCTCGCCAGCCTGCGCCCGCGTGTAACTGGCTCCACCCGATGCAGCGAGCCTGCCGGGTAGAGCACGGCATCCCCCGCCCCCAGCTTCACCTGCTGCACGCCGAATGCCGTCTCGATGGTGAGTTCCCCGCCATCATAGCGATCCGGTTCTTCGAGGAAGACGGTCATCGACAGGTCGCAGCGCACGCTGGTTCCCCCGCGCGGCAGCGGACGCACGGCATTGTCGACATGCAGCCCCAGCGCCTGGCCGCCGGCATAGCTGTTGAACAGTGGCGGATAGATCTTCACCGGCAGCGCTGCGGCGATGAACCCGGCATGGCGGGCGAGCGCGGCGAGCACGATCTGTCCGCCCTGCTGCGCCTCGGGGCTGTCCTCGGGCAATTGCAGATTGTTCTTCACCAGCCTGGCCTGATGGCCGCTCGTGGCATTGCCATCGACCCAGTCGGCCTGCTCGATCAGCGCGCGCAGCCGGGCGACCTCCTCCTGCGATAGCAGGGCGTGAAGCGGAAGCAGCATCGAAGTCTTTCACAAATTGTTGAGGACGAAGGGAATTTCGACCGTTCCGCGCACCTTGACCGGTGCGCCGTCACGCAGCGTGGGCGCCCAGCGCCAGCGGCGTACCGCCTCGAGCGCGGCCTGATCGAGCCGGGCAAATCCGCTGCTGCTGGCGATCGAAATGGTCTCGACCCTGCCGTCGAGCCCCAGCACCAGCGCCAGTTCGACCGTGCCCTGTTCCTTCTTGCGGCGGCTTTCGACCGGATAGCGCGGCGGCGCGCCCGAGATCATTCTGGTGCCCAGCGCATCCGATGTCACGGTGGCGGGAGGAGCCGGCGGCGCGGGTGCCGGGGCCGATACCAGCGCGGGCGGGGCCGCGATCGCCATGACCGGGACCGACGGTGCAGAAGTCGGCACCATGGCAACGACAGGGCGCGGGACCGGAGCGGGAACCGTCACAGGCGCCGGCTGGACGCTAGTCTGCAACGTCTGGCTTTCGGGCGGGGCCGGCTTGGAGGGACTGGGCGGCGGTGGTGGCGGGGCCAGGTTGACAGCGATGAGGCTGTCCTCCCGGGTCTTGACCACACGATAGCCAAGCCCTGCCAGCGCCATCGCGAGCAGCGCGTGCACCGCGATCGCGATGAGAATGGCTGGCAGCCGGGATTGCTGCCCCTCGCCATAGCGCCCCGCCGGAACATATGCGGGCTCAGTCGGTGCGGCGCGGCTTGCGTGCCCGGGCTCGGTCCAAGTTGCAGCCAGCGCACATGCGCCCGCACTCGTCGTCGAAGAAAAGCTCTGGGCTTCCAGCATCGAACCGCCCCATCCCCTAGCATGGCCTAATATTCTTGAAACTGACTCGCAATATACGATCGGGAGCGCGATTGCCAGCCCCATGCGCGCCTTCGACCGTCAATAGCGCCCGGGCTGCACCGACCCTTAGCTCGGCGCAGCCCGGGATGCAGGGTCAGAAGCTGTAGCTCAGACTGAACACCGCCTGGCGGGTCGGTCCAGGCTGCGCCCAGCTACCCCCCAGCTGGTTGCGCACCGTCGTGACATATTTCTCGTTGGTGAAATTCTGCACATTGACCTGTGCCATCAGGCGATCGGTGATCGGGTAGGACGCCATGAACCGGTGGATGGTATAGCTCGGCACGAAATAGGGCGTGTAGGTGTTGGCTGTAAGTTCGGCCACGGTCGGGAAGTTCAGCAGGAACTTGCCCTGATAGTTGATGCCATAGCCGAGCTCGAGACCGAAATCGAAGCGGTAGCTGGTGAACACGCTGCCCGAATGGCGCGGCGTGTTCTGCAGCTGCGATCCGCGGCTCGGGTCCGGAAAGGCGGCGCTGTTGCCGCAATTCGCCGCCCCCGGGTTGGCGAGGCAGAAATCGGACACGCCCTGCAGAACCTCCGACTCGAGATACATGTAATTGGCGGAAATGGTCCAGTTCTCTGTGATATTGCCCGACGCGCCGAACGATATGCCCTGCACCCGCTGCCGCCCGTCAAGCCTCTGCTCGGGGAAGATCGGATCGTTCGAATTGAGCCGGATGCTGTTGCGGTCGTTGCGGAACAGCGCGATGCTCACCAGCAGCTTCTTGTCGAACAGATCGGCCTTCGCCCCAATCTCGTAGTTCTTCGTGGTTTCGGGCGCGAGATTGCAATTGTTGGCGGTGCAAGCCCCGTCGACGGCCGCCTGCGAGGGGTTTTTCGAATTGCCCGTCGCGATGTACAGGCTGGTATTCTCGCTCGGCTTGAACACCGCGCCGATGCGATAGCTGAACAGATTGTCCTCGTTGACGAACGGACCCGTCGCCGCGCTGATCTGGCCCAGCGTCGCACCCGAGGTGACGTAGGAAAGCGTGGTGTTCGATCCGCGCGCATTCTCGTAGCGAAGGCCGCCGTTGATCTCGAACATCTCGCCGAACTTGACCGTGTCGAACAGATAGCCCGCGATCACCCGGCGGTCGCCGCGGTTTTGCGCGGTGAGGATATAGTTGACCGGGCCGGTATAGACGTTGCTGCCATAGGTGAAGCCCGCAGGCCCCTGCACCACCTGACCCGGATTGGCGATGTTGACCAGCGCGAAGGCCGGCGTGCTGCCATCGGGATTGCGCGGCAGGACACCGTTGGTCTGGCGGTAATCCTCCTGCAGATAGGATCCGCCGACGACCAGCGAATGCTCGATGCCGCCGGTGCTGAACTCGGCGCTGAAATCGAGCTGGTTGTAGAAGGTGTCGTTGGTGATCTGCCGTTCGACGCCGCGCCCGCCGGTGGGCAGGTAATAGCCGCGCGGAATGTTGGCAGGGCACGCCGCCTGGATCGAGGGAACCGCGAACGTGCCCGGCTGCAGTCCTGTCGAGGCGAGGCAGAAGGTGCCCGTCGGCTGGCTGGTGACGGTGTCCTGATTGACCCGCTCGTAGCGCGTGAGATTACGCACCGAGACGCCGTCCGAAAACTGGTGGCTGAAGATCGCCTGCAGCGCGTCGGTCTTGGCATTCTGCCGATCGAGATTGGCAAAGCCGTAATAGCCCGAACGGTCGAAATCGTCGAGAAATCCGCCGAGATTGGCGTAATAGCGCAGGCCGTATTGCGGCATACCCTTGTCGTCGAGATGCTCGGCCTGCAGCGTCAGACTGGTGGGGCTATCGACACCGATGGTGATGGCGGGCGCGATACCCCAACGCTTGTAGAATTCGACATCGCGGCCCGGCACGTCATTCTCGTGATAGACCGCGTTGAGGCGCACCGCGACCAGGTCCGACAGGCGCTGGTTCATGTCGACCGTGGCGCGATAGTAGTTGTCGGTGCCGATCCCGGCCTGGACCACGGTCTGGTCGGTGCCCAGCGGCTTCTTGGTGACGAGGTTGATATTGCCCGCGACCGATCCGCCGCCGCTGAACACGCTGTTGGCGCCGTTGGTGACCTCGATCTGCTCGATATTATAGGTCTCGTTGCGGTTCTGGAACGCGGAGCTGCGCACGCCGTCGATGGTGACGTCGTTCTTCGCATCCTGGCCGCGCAGGATGATGCGATCGCCATAGCCGAAGCCGCCTTCGCCCGCGCCGAAGGTCACGCCGGGCACGTTCTGCAACACCTCGCGCAGGGTCAGCAGGTTCTGCTGCTGGATGCTCTTCGACGAGATCACGGTGATCGTCTGCGGCGTGTCGAGCAGCGGCGCGGTAAATTTGGGAGAATCCGCCTTCTCGACCTTCACCTCGCGCTCCTCGATCGCGCTGTCGGTCACCGTCATGCCGCCGAGTCGCTGGCCTTGCTGAGCATCCTGCGCCCAGGCAGGCCCGGCAAAGGCGATCGCGCCGACGCAGCTGAGCGCCAACAGGGGTGGAGTGGTTTTCGCAGAAGTCATCGGTTTCTCCCCCGAGAGGATGGAATGGAGCGCCGCCGCTATTGCGACTCGTTCTCAGAGTCAATCGACTTGTGGCGATTTGCGTCAAATTGTATCAATTGATTCTCATTCGCATTAAAACGTTTGACAGCACAGGCCTGTTTGCGCAGTTGCTGGGGTCGATAGCCCGCTCGGGGGGCGTATCAGCTTCGGGAAAGATCAATGTCGTTGGGGACGTCCGGTTCAGCGCCGCATGACACAGCTGTCGAACAGCAGGCTGGCGATGCAGCGACTGCACGGTCAGAGTCGGCTGTCGTGTCTGCCCCGCGCAATGCTGCCCTCCGCCCTGCTCCGCTCCGATCGAAAGCCGCGCGAAACCCCAAAAAGGCGAAGCAGTTCTGGTTGAAGCAACTGCACAGCTGGCACTGGATCAGCGCGGCCATCTCGCTCGCGGGCATGTTCGTGTTCGCGATCACCGGGATCACGCTCAACCATGCGTCGAGCATTGCAGCCGAGCCGATCGTCGTCACCCAATCCGCACAGCTCCCCGGATCGCTGATCGAGCGCCTGCGCGAGGCACCGGTATCGGGCAACGCTCCCCTGCCCGAAAGCCTGCGCGCCGAGCTCGATGATACCGTCGGCATCGATGCAGGAACGACCCCTGCCGAATGGAGCGAGGCCGAGGTCTATGTCGCGGTGCCCGGCCCCGGCAGAGATGCCTGGATCAGCATCGACAGGGCCAGCGGCAAAATCGAGGCCGAGCGCACCGACCGCGGCTGGGTGTCGTTCTTCAACGATCTGCACAAGGGCCGCAACACCGGCACCGCCTGGTTCTGGCTGATCGACATTCTCGCGGTCGCCTGCGTCGTCTTCACCTTTACCGGACTGCTGCTGCTGCAGTTGCACGCGCGCCATCGCCCCTCGACCTGGCCGCTGGTCGGGCTGGGCACAGCGATCCCGCTGATCATCATCCTGTTCTTCATGCACCTTTGAGGCCAAGCCCATGAAAAAGACCATTGCCATCGCCGTCAGCATGGCCGCTACCCCCGCGATTGCCGGCACCGTGACCGTGACCATTCCGCGCATCAACGTCGCCGAATATCATGTGCCCTATGTCGCGGTGTGGATCGAGCCAAAGGCCGGCGGTCCGGCACGAACGCTGGCATTATGGTACGATGTCGACAAACGCGGCGCCGAACCCGGCACCAAATGGCTCGCCGATCTGCGCACCTGGTGGCGCAAGGGCGGACGCAGTCTGAACCTGCCCGCAGATGGCGTCAGCGGCGCAACCCGCGCCCCGGGCGCACACCGCATCGCCATACCCGCCAGCGTCAAGCCCGGCTCGTACACCCTGTTCGTCGAGGCCGCGCGTGAGGATGGCGGACGCGAGCTGGTCTCGCTGCCGCTCGACATCCCCACACGCGCCGCTGCAAAGGCCTCGGGCAAGACCGAACTCGGCGCCGTCTCCCTCTCCCCCCGCTGACCCCGTCTGGCAGAAAGGACCTTTTTCATGATCCGCAAATCCCTGTTGTTCACCGTCGCCGTTTGCGGGCTCAGCCTGCCCGCATTCGCGCACAACGCCTGGCTCCTTCCCTCGACCACCGTGCTGTCGGACACGCAGCAGAGCGTCACCGTCGATGCCGGGACCTCGACCGCGCCGTTTGAACCCAATCATAACGCGATGAACATCGATGGCGTGAAAGTCTGGGCGCCCGACGGCAGCATGGGCACGCCCGAGAACCCGGCGAAGGGGCGCTATCGCTCGACCTTCGACGTGAAGATCGACAAGCCCGGCACCTGGCGCATCGGCATGGAGAATGTCGGCATCTCGGGCAGCTTCAAGGTCGATGGCGAGCCCTGGATGGTGGGTCGTCGTCGCGGCCCGCCGCCGGGTGCCGGTGGTCCGGGTGCTGCAGCACCGGGCGCGGGCGGGCCGCCGATGGGAGGACCAGGTGCAGGCGGACCGGGCGCCAGCGCGCCGGGCGGCCGACCGCGCATCGATCCCAGCCATATCGTCGCCAGCGTGGACGAGATCCCGGCCAACGCGACCGATATCGACCTCACCGAAACCATGGGCCGCAACGAGTTCTTCGTGACCGCGGGCGAGCCGAGCGAAACGCTGTTCAAGCCGAGCGGCAAGGGGCTGGAATTCGTTCCCGTCACCCTGCCCACCGATCTGGTCTCGAACGAACCGGCGCAGTTCCGCTTCCTGGTCGATGGCCTACCCGCCGCCGGGCTCGAGGTCGAGGTGATCCCGGGCGGTCGTCGGTACCGTGAAGCCGATGGCACGCAGAAGCTGGTCACCGATGGCGACGGCGTGCTGACCGTCACCTGGCCGATGGCCGGCATGTACTGGCTCAACACCAGCCTTACCGATTCGAAGCCGGCCAATCCGAAGGCAAGCAAGCGGCGGATGAGCTATACCGCGACGCTCGAGGTGCTCGCCCCATGACAGGTCCGCAACCGGCACCGCGCATCGCGGTGCCGGACGCCATCGATCCGGCGGTCCTGATCGGGTTCGATCCGCAAGCACCGGTGGTGCAGTTTGGCGGAGCGACCATGGGCACGACGTGGCAGGTGCGCTCAGCACTGCCGGCTGCACTGGGGCTCGATACGGCAACACTGAGAATGCTCGTCCAGGCGCGGCTCGATGGCATCTTGCAGGACATGAGCCATTGGGAGCCGCAGTCCAATCTTTCGCGCTTCAATCGCGCGCATGCCGGGAGGGTCTGCGCCTTGTCTCCTGACATGGTCCGCGTCATGGCTGAAGCGCTGTCCGTCGCTCAGGCCACAGATGGGGCCTTCGATCCGGCAATCGGAAGGCTCACCGATCTTTGGGGATTGGGACCCAACACTGTCTCGGCCCCGCCCACGCCCGGAGACATAGGCCATGCGCTGAGGGGAAGCGGCTGGACGAGGCTGCAATTCGACCCCCTGCGCTCCACGCTTCGTCAACCCGGCGGACTCTGGCTCGACCTGTCGGGAATCGCCAAGGGGTTCGCCGTCGATGCGGTTGCCGACCTGCTAGGGCAGCAGGGGCTGAACCACTGCCTGGTGGAGATCGGGGGCGAATGCGCTGGACGCGGAATGCGCCCTGACGGGGATCCATGGTGGGTGGATGTCGAGAACCCTGAAGGGCTGTCCCTGCCCAGGTTACGCGTGGCGTTGCACGGGCTCGCCATCGCGACCTCTGGCGATTATCTTCGCGGCGCGCACACGCTCGATCCGCGCACCGGCTATCCCGCCGTTCATTCGACCACGGCGGTTACCGTCGTGCATCCGGACTGCATGTCGGCGGATGCCTGGGCCACCGCGTTGAGTGTGATGGGCTTTTCGGCGGCGCAGCGATACGCAGTGCGCGAGCACGTTGCCGTCCGCATCGTCTCTCGCGACGGCGGCGAATGGCTCAGCCCCGCGCTTGCCGCCATGATGGATCTTGAACCCGCCTGAAGCCTTGGCGCTTCTGGCGGGTTCCGATGCTGTCAGCTGCGCGGATATTTGCTCGCCTGCTTCTTGTCCTGATGGCGCTTGACCAGATAGCCGCCCGCGCCGAGCAGCAGCATCGACGGGAGGCTCATCCGCGAGAGGATGAATGGAATGGCGGAAGCGGCAATCGCGCCGGTGGTGGCGCCGGCAGCGCTGTCCGCCTTGGGTGACTTGCCTGCAATCTTCGCGCCCAGATAGGCGCCGACAATATTCTTGATCATGATGTTGCTCCTTTTGACCCCGATTACCGGGCACGCTCATAAAGGTTCCCTGCGCCGGGCTCGCATCACGAAAATCGGGAGCGGAACTCCCCCCAGGTCGCGGCGTAAGCCCTGCCAGACGGGAGCAGGATGCCATGATCGACAGAATGACAAAGCTACAGACCTTTGCGCGGGCAGGATGGTTCGCGCGCGGCGTGGTCTATTGCCTGCTTGGCGTGCTCGCCCTGACCGGCACCGGCGCTTCAGATGCCAGCCCGCAAGGCGTCTTCCGCTCGGTGCAGGACATGCCCGGCGGACCATGGTTGCTGGGTCTGCTCGCGCTGGGGCTGGCGCTTTACGGCGCCTACCGGCTCTACAGCGCCGCTTTCGACAGCGAAGACAAGGGAGACGACACCAAGGGCGCTGCGATCCGCATCGGCTATGCCGCCAGCGGGCTGGCGCATTTCTTCCTTGCTTATGCCGCCGCGCGCCTTGCTCTCGGCAAGCAATCCAGTGGCGACGGCGCGACCGAGCAGCGCGCGGCCGACATGGTGCTCGACATACCCATGGGGGAAGCCTTGATCGGCGCACTCGGGCTGGCGTTCCTCGCCGCGGCTGCACACCAGGCGATCAAGGCCTGGACCACCGAATTCATGGCGGACACCGGCCCCGGCGCACCACGCTGGGTCGTGCCGATCGGCCGTGCGGGACTGGCTGCGCGCGCGGTCGTCTTCGCAGTCATCGGCCTGTCTCTGGTCAGCGCAGGCTGGTTCGGCTCTGCCGGCGAGGTCAAGGGTCTCGGCGATGCGCTGTCATCGCTCGCCGACCACCCGGAGCTTTACGCGCTGGTGGGCGTCGGGCTGTTCCTGTTCGGCGTGCACAGCTTTGTCGACGCCCGCTGGCGACGCGTTCGGAACGACGATGTCGTGAACGTGCTCAAGTCCAGAGCGCGGGCGCGCTGACGATGTCGGTCAGGCGGCACCAGGCCCGTCATAGGTGATCGCCTGGGCCGCAGCCCCGGACATCACGAAGCCGATCGGGCGATCGATTTCCTCCTGAAGATGGCCGATCAGGCTGGCGGTGCGCGCGAGCAGTGAAATGCCCTTGAGCGCGCCGACAGGGAAACCGACATCGAGCATCACCGCCGGGATCGCACCGTTGACATTGATCGGCAGCGCACGGCCCAGCGTTTCGGGCAGGCAGTCGCGCAGCGCGTAGAGCATGCCGATATGCTCGCCGACAATCCCGTGCTGTTCTGCCATATCGAGCAGCAGCAGCGCGCGGGGGTCGCCGGCGGAATGCTGCGGATGGCCGAAGCCGGGGATGGCCTGTTTGCTGGCGCGCAGCGTGCGGACGCCCTCGGCGGCAATCGCGGCAGGCGCGCCTGCCCCGTCGCGGACCTTCGCGACCAGATCGGCATAGAAGCGGCCCGCGACCTCGGCACTGCCCAGCACCACTGACCCGCAGCCCAGCAGCCCCGCCGCGACCGCACCGTGAAAGGCTTCAGGCGCGGCAGCGTAGGTCATGCGCGCGGCGGCGACGCTCGGCACCAGCCCATGCTCGGCAATCGCCGCGAGCACCGCATTGGCGAAGAACTTCTGGACGTCGGTCGGCTCCTCGCCGGTGACCAGCAGCCAGAAATAGCTGGTGAAATCCATCTTGCCGATGATGTCGCCGCACAGGTCGCGCCCGCGCACGGTGATGCTGGTCGCATCCGAGGTGCAGATCGAAGTGAACGGGGCGTCCTGCTTGCCGATGCGCATATGGGCTCCTGTGCTGGCCGGGCGGGCGCGTAGACACCGCCAGAATGTTTCGATTTACGAAGTTGATTTCGTATATCGAATTTTCTATGAGTGGCGATCAGGGAGATGTCAATATGGCCAAGCCGCTCGCCAATGTCACCGTGCTCGAAATGGGCACCTTCATCACCGGTCCTTGCGCCGGAATGATGCTCGCCGATCTGGGCGCTGACGTGATCAAGGTGGAAAGGCCCGATGGCGGCGATCCGTTCCGCGCATTTCGCGGCGGTTTCTACAGCCCGCATTTCCAGACCTATAACCGCAACAAGCGCTCGATCACGCTCGACACGCGCGGCGGCCCCGATCTCGAGGCGTTCGACCGCATGGTCGCTTCTGCCGATGTGTTCATCCAGAATTTCCGCCCCGGCGTCGCCGACAAGCTCAAGGTCAACCCCGAACGGCTGCGCGCGATCAATCCGCGGCTGATCTACCTCTCGATCTCGGGCTTCGGCGCGACCGGGCCCGACCGCGACCGCCCCGCCTTCGACACCGTCGCCCAGGCCGCCAGCGGCTTTTTGCGGCTGTTGGTCAACCCTGCCAATCCGCGCGTCGTAGGCCCCGCGCTGGCCGATGCGATTACCGGCTTCTACGGCGCGCAGGGCGTACTGGCCGCGCTGCACGAGCGATCCAGCACCGGCAAGGGGCGGCTGGTCGAAGTCTCGATGTTCGAGGCGATGGCACATTTCAATCTCGACGATTTCACCCATTATCTCTCCGACGATCAGGTGATGGGCCCGTACAGCCGGCCCAATGTCTCGCAATCCTATGTCTTCCAGTGCCAGGGCGGCGAATGGATCGCGCTGCACATGTCTTCGCCGCCCAAATTCTGGGAGAATCTGGCGATCGCCGTGGGCCAGCCTGGCATGCTGGAGCGGCCCGAATTCGCCAGCCGCGACGCGCGCATCGCCAATTACGAGAAAGTCGCCGAATTCCTGGCCCCGCTTTTCGCGGCGAAGCCCCGCGGCGAATGGTGCGCGACGCTCGAGCAGCTCGAGGTCCCGCATTCGCCGGTCTACAGCGCGCCCGAAGTGATCGAGACACCCCAGGCGCAGCATCTGGGGCTGGTGCTCGAGGATCCGAATGGTCCGCACGGGCCTTTCCGCACCATCCGCTCGCCGCTCAGCTTCGATGGCGAGCGCGCGACCAGCGTCACGGCCCCGCCGGTGCTGGGGCAGCATAATGACGAATTGCTGGGCGCGGATACGGCGGCATCCGCCGCAGCGGAGTGAGCGCGCTTCGCCAATGGGGCGACATCGCCTTGCCTGATACACGGCAAGCGGCTAGCGCTCAGACCATGGACGAACCCGCCAAGCCCGGCAAGGACAGCGAATATCTCTCGACGCTCGAGCGCGGGCTCAAGGTGCTGCGCGCGTTCGACGCGACGCATCCCGAAATGCAGCTGAGCGAAGTGGCGCAGGTTACCGGGCTCAGCCCTGCGGTCGCGCGGCGTTGCCTCAACACGTTGGTGCAACTGGGCTATATCGCGCAGTTCGGGCGCAAGTTCCTGCTGCGGCCCGAGGTGCTGAGCTTCGGTACGGCCTATCTCTCGTCGATGAATGTCGAGCAGGTGGTGCTGCCGCCACTGCAGAAACTGCGCGACGATACTGGCGACAGCTCGTCTATGGCGGTGCTGTCGGGCACCGATATCCTCTATGTCGCGCATGTCTCGACCAACCGCCGCATCCGCCTCGGCGCGAATGTCGGCACGCGCTTTCCCGTTCATGCGACTTCGCTCGGCAAGGTGCTGCTCGCCTTTCAGCCCGAGCCGGTAATCACGCGCTACAAGGCGGCGGTCAGCCTGCAGCGCTTCACCGAGCGGACGGTGACGACCCCAGAGGGACTGGAGCAGCGCCTGCAGAGCGCGCGCGAGACCGGCTATGATTCGGCGCTCGACGAGCTAGATTACGGCATCGTCTCGGTCGCGGTGCCGGTGTTCGATGCGCAGCGCAATGCGATCGCATCGATCAACTGCTCGACATCGACCACGCGCATCTCGCAGGACGAGCTTGTCCGCACCCGTCTGCCCATGCTGCGCGAAGCGGCCGCCGAGATCGGCAGCGCGCTTCAGCGCTGGCCGACGCTGATGCACTCGCTGCAGCAGAACTGATCCCCTGCCCGCGAGGGCACTCTATCTCCCCAGCCCGTCCATCACGCATGGCGCACGTCTTGTGGCCAGCAGCCCATGGCCGCCTGCACGCGCCCGCTTCGCTTGCCGCATTCAAACTTCGCATATCGAACTTGACTTCGTTTTACGAACAATTTACCCGAAGCATAACCTGCCCGCACAAGCCTACGAGGCTCATGACAATACAGCGGCGGGATCCACTGGATGAGGGGAGCAGGTGCAATGCCCGCGATTTGGAACAAGCTGCTGCTGACAGGTTCGGTTTCCGCGCTCGCGCTGCTGGGAGCGACACCCGGCTTCGCGCAGGATCAGGTGACCGAGGAGGCCGGTGAAGGCGAAATCGTGGTCACCGCGCTGCGCCGCAATTCCACTCTGCAGGACACGCCTGCCGCGATCACCGCGTTCAACGCGGAAGCGATCGAGAATGCCGGCATCGACAAGGCCGCCGACTTTATCGGCCTCACCTCCAACGTCCAGCTCATCGAGACGCAGAACGCGGGCAACGCGTTCGTCATCATTCGCGGGATCACCCAGAACCGAAATTCCGAGCCCTCGGTCGCCGTTGTGGTTGACGGAGTGCAGCAGGTCAATGCTGCCCAGTTCAGCCAGGAGCTGTTCGATATCGAGCAGATCGAAATCCTCAAAGGGCCCCAAGGCGGTCTCTACGGGCGCAACGCCATCGGCGGGGCGATCATCATCAACACCAAGCAGCCCAGCGACCAGTTCGAGGGGCGGGTGTTTGCCGGGGTCGACAATGGCTTTGGCTATACGCTCCGCGCCGGGATTTCCGGGCCCATCAGCGACACGCTGAAATTCCGCCTCGCGGGCTCCTATCGCGACACCAACGGTTATATCCCGAACACCTTCCTCGGCGAGGATGCCGATCCGCTCGAGGATATCTCGCTGCGCGGCAAGCTGCTGTGGACGCCGACCGACCAGCTGACCGTCGATCTGCGCGCCTCGATGTCGCTGCTGCGCACCCAGGCGCTCTATTACAATATCGTCGCCGATGTGAACGACACCAGCCTGCCGGTGCGCGTCAACAACGCCGGACAGAACGACCGCGACATCTACAACGTCTCGGCCAAGATCGATTACAAGGCGGACTGGGGTTCGATCACCTCGGTGACATCCTATGACACGCTGTCCGAAATCCTCACCGGTGACGCGTTCAACTTCCTCCCGATCCGCGAATCGCTGTTCTTCGCGCTGTTCGGCTTCGATCTCAACCAGAGCCAGTTCCTCGATGTCGAGGCGATCAGCCAGGATCTGCGTATCCAGTCGAACGACGACAATGCGTTCACCTGGTCGCTCGGCGGCTATTTCATCGACACCAACCGCTACATCTCGACCGGCAACATGGTCGATACGGGGCAAGGCGTGTTCCCGGTGTTCCGCACGCCCAGCACCGATCCGCGCAACCCGCAAGCGACATTCCTCGCGGATTCGCAGAACAACTTCGCCTGGGCGGTCTATGCCAATATCGGCTACGAGTTTTCCGAGGCGTTCCGCGTCGATGCGTCGCTGCGTTACGACAAGGACCGCCGCCGCAACCGCACGCTGACCCCGACGGCGTTCATCCCCGTCGTCCCGGGCTTCCCCACCGGGCGCACCGGCGAGGTCCGCCGCGAGACCTTCGACGAATGGCAGCCCAAGTTCACGCTGACCTACAAGCCTGCCGAGAACGTCACCATCTATGGCGGATATAGCCGCGGTTTCCGTTCGGGCGGCTTCAACCAGACCGGCGTCGGCGCAGTTGCGGCGGGCACCGGAGTGGTCGGCGTTGCGGACATCTACGAGGCCGAGGTCGCCGACACGTTCGAGATCGGCGTCAAGACCAACCTGTTCGACCGGATGCTGACGCTCAACGCCAGCGCCTATACCACCAAGTCCGAGAACGGCTATTTCTTCGTCTTCCTCGCCGCCAACTCGACGCAGAATCTGGGCAATGTTCCCGAGGTGCGGCTGCAGGGTTTCGAAATCGATGGCACGCTGCGTCCGGCGCGCGGATGGGACATCAATTTCGGGCTCGGTGTCACCTATAGCGAGATCAAGGAATTTCCCGATCCGACCGTGATCGGCAACGAGGCGCCGTTCATTTCGCGCTATACGATCAATCTGGGCACGCAATACGAGACCAATCTGGGCGACAGCGACCTCAAGGGCCGCATCCGTATAGATTACAACCGCACCGGCAAGACCTGGTTCGACGTGCCGAATTCGACCGTGCGCCGCCCGGTCGACCTGGTCAACGCACGGCTCACGCTTGATGGCGGCGCATGGTCGCTCACCGGCTTTGCCGACAATCTGTTCAACGAGAGATACAATGCCGAATTCTCGCCCGGCGGCTTTGTGTTCAAGGGCCGCCCGCGCGTCTTCGGCATCGAGGCGCTCTACAAATTCTGACCTAGCAACGACGGGAAAGCATCCATGGCACGCATCCTCATCCTCTATTATTCGGGCTATGGGCATACCGAGATCATGGCAGGCGCCGTGGCGGCAGGGGTGAATGCGGTCGAGGGCTGCGAGGCGGTGGTCAAGCGCGTGCCCGAACTGGTGCCCGACGAAGTTGCCGCGGGATCGGGCATGAAGGTCGATCAGGCCGCGCCGTTCGCCAGCCCGGACGAGCTCGCCGATTATGACGGCATCATCTTTGGCACCCCCACGCGCTTCGGCAACATGGCCGCGCAGATGCGCAACTTTCTCGACCAGACCGGGGGCCTCTGGGCCAAGGGCGCGCTGATCGGCAAGCCCGCCAGCGTGTTCGTCTCGACCGCCAGCCAGCATGGCGGGCAGGAAACCACGATCACCTCGTTCCACACCACGTTGCTGCACCACGGCATGATCGTCATCGGCCTGCCCTACAGCTTTGCCGGCAACACCATCATGTCCGAGATCAGCGGCGGCACACCCTATGGTGCGAGCACGATCGCGGGCGGCGACGGGTCGCGCCTGCCTTCCGAAAACGAACTTGCAGGTGCCCGCTTTCAGGGCGAGCATGTCGCCCGCATCACGCGGAAACTGTCGGCCTGAGGGGGCTGCTGACCCGGCGTGGACACAAGATGAGGAGGAAGCCATGAGCCAGCTAGTCAATCGCCTGCACCACACCGCCTACACCACCCGCGATCTCGAGGCGACGCGCGCCTTCTATGAGGACGTGCTGGGTTTTCCGCTGGTCGCGACCTATTGCGAGAAGGACGAGCTGTTCGGCAAGGAGCGCACCTATTGCCACTGCTTCTTCGCGATGAAGGACGGCAGCGCGCTGGCCTTCTTCCAGTTCGCCAACGAGGACGACCAGGCCGAATTCAGCCCGCCCATTCCGGAATCGCCCTTCCATCACATCGCGCTGCATGTCGATCCCGACGCGCAGGCCGAGCTCGAGCGCCGCATCGCCGCAGCCGGGATCGTCGAGCCGCAGACCTATATTCTCGAGCACGGCTATTGCCGGTCGGTCTATGTCAAGGATCCCAATGGCATGATCATCGAGTTCACCTGCGACGCGCCCGAGGCGCTGGCGATCGAGGATCAGGTCCGTGCCAAGGCGCGCAGCGAACTGGCGCGCTGGCTGGCGGGCGATCACAGCAACAACAACACCTTCCGCAGCGCAGAGGCGGCCTGATCGATGCACGGCCCGGTTTGTCGGCTGGGCCCGAGCCATGCCAGGACGCCGCCCGAACCGAGGCTGGGCGGCAAGACGCTCTGGCTGGAGGTCTGTGACGGGCACCTGGCCGTCGAACGGGTCGGCCAGGGCCCAACGGTCGTGCTGCTGCATGGCTGGACGCTCGACCGGCGGATGTGGACCATGCAGGCGCGCGCGTTGGCCAACCGCTTTACCCTGGTCGCGATCGACCGTCGCGGCTTCGGGCAATCGACAGCCCCCCCGGACCGGATTCGCGAAACCGACGATATCGCCCGACTGACTGATCATCTGGACCTTGCCGCTTTCCACATTGTCGGCATGTCACAGGCGGGCGCCACCGCCATCGCCTATGCCCAGCAGCATCGAGACCGGGTCATAACGCTGGTGCTGCAAGGCATTTCACTGGCCGGAATCCCCGATCAGGCCAACGCGTCAGACCGCATACCGCTATCGGAATATGCCGAGCTGGTCAGGCAGGGCATGCTCGCATCGATGAAACGGCACTGGGCACAGCATCCGCTCATGGCCGGGCTGTCGGGCGAAGCCGAACGGATCGGCGCGGCCATGCTTGCCGATTATGACGGCCGCGACCTCGCCGCCGGTCCTGCCGGTCCGTCGGCGCGGCTCGATGCGATGGCAGCGCTGTGCATGCCGGTTCTTGGCGTGACGGGGTGCCAGGACACCCCGTGGCGCCGCGACGTGACCCGCGCCGTCGCCCGCGCCGCACCGCTGGGCCAGGCGCGCTTCATCCGCGAGGCCGGGCATCTGTGCAATCTGTCGCACCCGGTGGAGTATAACACTGCGCTCGCGGCCTTTCTGAACCGGCCCCTGCAGCCGGTTCCCGATGCCATCAACGACTGATCTGCCGGAGTCCCCTTCCATGACCGCACCCGACCGCTTTCGCACCACCCATGTCGGCAGCTTGCCAAGACCCGAAGCCCTGCTCGATCTGGTCTTCGCCCGCGAGGGCGGCGAGAGGGTTACCGAAGCCGATTTCGACGCCGCGGTCGAGCAGGCGACGGCCTATGTCATCAAGCGCCAGATCGAGGCGGGGGTGAGCATCGTCAACGATGGCGAGCAGTCCAAGCCCAGCTATGCCACCTATATTAAGCACCGGCTTTCAGGCTTCGGTGGCGAAGCGGGCCAGTATGAGTTTGCCGATCTGGAGGCCTTTCCCGGCGCGAAGGCCCAGGTGTTCGGCAACAAGGGCCGCGCCAAGCGCTCCGCCCCGGCTTGCACCGCGCCGATCACGGTGATCGACATGGAAGCGCCGCGCATCGATGCCGAGCGGCTGAGGCGGCTCGCCAACGGCCACGCCACCTTCATGTCCGCTGCTTCGCCCGGCGTCACCGCGCTGTTCTTTCCCAACCAATATTATGCCAGCGACGAGGACTATGTCTTCGCGCTCGCCGAAGGGCTGCGCCACGAATACGAGACCATCGCCGCAGCAGGCATTACGCTGCAGGTCGATTGCCCCGATCTTGCGATGGGCCGGCATGTGCAGTTCACCCATCTGAGCCTCGAGGATTTCCGCAAGCGCATCGGCATGAACGTCGCCGCGCTCAACCATGCGTTGCAGAACATCCCGGCGGAGCAGCTGCGCATGCACCTGTGCTGGGGCAATTATCCCGGGCCGCACCATTGCGATGTCGCGCTGGGCGAGATTGCCGACATCGTCTGGAGCGCGAAGCCGCAAACCGTGCTGCTCGAAGGCGCAAACCCGCGCCATGCGCACGAGTTCGCGTTCTTCGAAGAGCATCCGCTGCCCGAGGGCAAGATCCTTTGCCCCGGCATGGTCGAGCCGCAAAGCCCCTATATCGAGCACCCGGAGCTCATCGCGCAGCGCATCGGCCGCTATGCCGATCTGCTTGGCCGCGAGAGGGTGATGGCCGGGGTCGATTGCGGCTTTTCGGTCCATGCCGGGAGCAACAGCCTCGATCCCGAGATCGTCTGGGCCAAGCTGGCCGCATTGTCCGAGGGGGCCGCGATCGCGAGCCGGAAATACTGGTCGGCCTGAAGCCGATCGGTAAGCCCACCAGCGCCGACAGCAATCAATTCCGCTATGGCAGGGAACCATCGCGGCGTTCAGGGCTTGGGATTTCGCAAGGAGTCCTGAATGCCCGATGAACTGATCGTCAACGGAACGCCCTACCCGATGCCCGAAGACCCGCGTGTCACGCTGCTCGATTTTCTGCGCCACGATCTGGGGCTGACCGGCACCAAAAAGGGTTGCGACCACGGCCAGTGCGGCGCGTGCACCGTGATCGTCAACGGCCTGCGCATCAACAGTTGCCTGACGCTCGCGGCGATGCACGAGGGCCATCAGGTCACGACGATCGAGGGCCTGGGCATTGCGGACGAGCCTTCGCCGCTGCAGCGCGCCTTTGTCGAGCATGACGGCTTCCAGTGCGGCTATTGCACGCCGGGGCAGATCTGTTCGGCGACCGCGATGCTCGACGAGATCGCGAATGGCTGGCCGAGCGATGCCAGCAAGACGCTCGACGGCCCCTTCGAGGCTAGCGGTGAGGAAATTCGGGAACGCATGAGCGGCAATCTGTGCCGCTGCGGCGCTTATGCCAATATCGTCGCCGCGATCCGCGACGTCGCCGAATCGGAGCCTGCGGCATGAGGCCGTTCCAGTACCAGCGCGCGCATTCGATCAGCGATGCCTCGACGATCGCGGCGCTGCCCGAGGCGATGCTGATCGCGGGCGGCACCAACCTGCTCGACATGATGAAGCTTCAAGTGGCGACGCCATCGCAGCTGAGCGATATCGGGCGGATCGGGCTCGACGGCATCCAGGACACGCCCGATGGCGGCCTGCGGATCGGCGCTCTCGCAACCAACACCGCAACCGCAGTAAACCCGCGCGTGCGCGCCGATTATCCGGTGCTCGCGCGCGCGATCCTGGCCGGCGCGACGCAGCAGCTGCGCAACAAGGCGACAACCGGCGGCAATCTGTGCCAGCGCACGCGCTGCTATTATTTCATGAACGTCGAACAGCCCTGCAACAAGCGCGATCCGGGCAGCGGCTGCGGCGCGATTGGCGGGGTGAACAAGCTGCACGCGGTGCTCGGCACCAGCGACCAGTGCATCGCGACCTATCCAGGCGACATGGCTGTCGCGATGACAGCCCTGGGTGCCACGGTTGTAATCGCAACCGGCAAGGGAACGGAGCGGACGGTTCCGCTCAGCGATTTTCACTGCCTGCCTGGTGACACCCCGTGGCGCGACAATGTGCTGGAGGCAGGCGAGGTGATCGTCGCGGTCACGCTGCCCCCGCCGGTGCAAGCCACGCAGCTGTACCGCAAGGTGCGCGAGCGGTCGTCCTATGCCTTTGCCCTGGTGTCGATTGCCGCCGTGATCGCGATGGACGGCGGCAAGTTCACGCGCGCCGATTTCGCCTTTGGTGGCCTCGCGCACAAGCCGTGGCACGACCCGCGCATCGGCGAACTGCTCGTTGGCGCGCCCCCCTCGCCCGAGCTGTTCGACCAAGCTGCCGACCTCCTGCTCGAAGGGGCAGAAGGCCAGGGCGACAATGATTTCAAGATTCCGCTCGCCCGCCGCACGTTGCACGCGGTGCTGGCCGAAGCGGTGGAGAAGGCGGCATGACCGTGCATGTGAAGCAGGACAAGCCGTCGGCCGAGAACCGGCTCGACACGATGCGCCAGGGCGTGATCGGCAAGCCGGTCTCGCGGATCGAGGGGCTGGCCAAGGTCACCGGCACCGCGCCCTATGCTGCAGAATATCCGGTCGAGGGCTGCGCCGAGGGCGTGCTGGTAACGGCGACCATCACGCGGGGCAGTGTCGTGCGGATCGATGCCGAAAGCGCGCTTGCGATGCCCGGCGTGATCGCGGTGATCGATGACGAGCGACTGACCACGCGCCCCGCCCAGGGCACCGCCAACGAGGCACCGCAACAAAAGCCGCGCACGATCTGCTATTGGGGGCAGCCGCTGGCGCTGGTCGTCGCGGAGAGCTTCGAGCAGGCGCGAGATGCGGCCAGGCTTCTGGTCGTCGAATACCAGCCCGACGAGGCCGCGCCCGTCGAAGCCGACCCGAGCATTGCAGAGGAACAGGAAGACGAGACCGTCCGTGAGGGCCATCTCGACAAGGCGATGTCCGATGCCGCCCATGCCGTCGATCTCACCTACACGACCAAGGGCCATGCGTCTGCCGCGATGGAGCCGCACGCCGCGATCGCGCAATGGGACGGCGAACGCCTGACCGTCCACGCCTCGCTGCAGATGCTCAACTACAACATCACCGAGCTGTCCGATGCGCTCGACCTGCCCGAGGACAGGATCCGCCTGATCTCACGCTATGTCGGGGGCGGGTTCGGGTCGAAGCTCGGGATCAGTGAGGAAGTCGTCGCGGCCTCTATCGCCGCGATGCAGCTCGAACGCCCCGTGCGCGTCGTGATGTCGCGACAGCAGGTCTTCCAGAGCATCATCCGCCGGTCGGAAACGACGCAGCGGCTCCGCCTGGCCTGCGATACCGATGGTAGGCTGACCGGCTTCGGGCACGAGGCGCTGGTCTCCAACCTTCCCGGCGAGGAATTTGCTGAACCGGTGCTGCAATCCTCGCACTTCCTCTATCCGGGCGAGAATCGCGAGCTGGTGCTGAAACTCGCCCGCATCCACCGCATGACCGCAGGCTCGGTCCGCGCGCCGGGTGAGGCCGTGGGCATGCCCGCGCTCGAGGCGGCAATGGACGTCCTCGCCGAGCGGGCGGAGATCGATCCGGTCGAGCTGCGCTTGCGCAATATTCCCGACAAGGACCCCGAACAGGGCCTGCCCTTCTCGTCGCACAAGCTCGCCGAATGCCTGCGCCAGGGGGCCGAAGCGTTCGGATGGGACAGCGGCCCGCGCAAGCCCCGCATGCGCCGCGAAGGTGAATGGTGGATCGGCACCGGCATGGCGAGCGCCGCGCGCGTGCACAATGTCGCCGAAGCCAAAGCCCGCGTCACGCTCAAGGCGGATGGCACCGCGCTGGTCGAAACCGACATGACCGATATCGGGACCGGCACCTACACCATCGTCGCGCAGATTGCGGGCGAAATGCTGGGCTTGCGCCCTGACCAGGTGCTTGTCGATCTCGGAGACTCTGACCATCCGCGCGGCCCTGGATCGGGCGGCAGCTGGGGGGCGCCGTCGATCGGCTCTGCCGTCTATGTCGCATGCATGGCGATCCGCGAGGCGCTGGCCGACACGCTCGGCATTGACGAGGCCGCTCTGGCGCTCGCCGATGCCAAAGCGGGCAACGGTACGCCGCTGACCGAACTGCTCGGCGGCAAGGATCTGGTGCGCGAAGGCCATTACGAGCCGGGCAAGATCACCGACGATTATCTCGCTTCGGGCTTCGGCGCGTTCTTCGCCGAGGTGCGGGTCAACCATTATACCGGCGAGACGCGCGTAAACCGGATGCTCGGCGCGTTCGGCTTTGGCCGCGTGCTCAACGCCAAGACCGCGCGCTCGCAATGCCTGGGTGGCATCACCTGGAGCATCGGCATGGCGCTGACCGAGGCGCTCGAATTCGATCCGCGCGACGGGCATCTCGTCAACCGCGATCTGGCCGAATATCACGTTCCGGTGCATCGCGATGTCCCCGATCTCGACGTGGTGCTGGTCGAGGAGCGCGATGCCGCCGCGAGCATCATCCAGGCCAAGGGCATTGGCGAGCTGGGCATGTGCGGCGGTGCGGCGGCGATCGCCAACGCGATCTACAATGCCTGCGGCGCGCGCGTGTTCGATTATCCGATGACGCCCGATCGGGTGCTGGCGGCCATGCCCGACTGATCGCCACCCGCGCCTGCCGGTAGCGCTTTTGGACAAAGCAATTTCAATACGCTAGACCCTGGCCACTGCCTTTCCCTGCGAGATACCCTGCCGTCATGACCAACCGGAACGTTCCCCGCGCCAGTGGCCCCGCGAACCGCTGGGCGGTCGCCGGCCTGATGGCAGGCATCGTCTTTTTCGTGCTCAGCGCGGCTATTGCCTATTTCAACATCGCCAACATGCGCGCCAGCGACAATGCGATCCGCAAGACGCATACGGTGCTGAATGCACTCGACGACATGTTGTCCGCAACGCTCGACGCAGAAACCGGCCAGCGCGGCTATCTGCTGACCGGGCGCGAGGCCTATCTGGAGCCCTATGTCGAGGGTGCTGCGCTGGCGCGAACCAAGCTGGGAGTGCTGCAAACGACGATGCGCGGCGATCCCGTGCAGGAGGACAATGTCGAGCAGCTCGAACGCAACGTCGAACAGAAGCTGCGCGAGCTCGATGCGACGATCCGGCTGCGGCGCGACGAGGGTTTTGCTGCGGCATTGGCGGCTGTGGATTCGGACCGCGGCAAGGCGGCGATGGACGCGATCCGCGCCCAGATTGCCAGCATGTCGCGGGAGGAGCTTCGCAAGCGCCAATCCAATATCGATCAGATGGCCGCTGCCTCGAACACCGCCGTCATCAGCGCGGTGGTGACAAGCGCGAGCGGCATTGCGCTGACCATCGCCATCTTCCTGCTGATGGCACGCAGCATGCGCCAGCGCGCGCGCCAGCAATGGCTGCAGCAGGCGCAGGTCGACCTCTCCGCCGCGATGATGGGGGACAAGTCGATCGAGGACCTTGCCGCTGCCATTCTTGCCTTTCTTGCCGACAAGACCGGAAGCAGGGCGGGTGCGCTGTTCAAGGGCGAAGGCGGAAGCTTCAACCGTGCCAGCATGCTCGGCGTCGCACAGGGAGCGGATGTTCCGGTTAGCTTTGCGCTGAACGAGGGCCTGCTCGGCAAGGCGGCGGTCGATGGTCAGTTGATCGTGCTGAACGATATTCCGCAGGGCTATCTCTCGATCGGTTCGGCACTTGGCAGCGACGTGCCGCGCCACCTCGTGATCGCCCCGACCAAGGCCGACGACCGGGTCAACGGCGTCATCGAGCTCGGCTTTTTCGAGCCCGTCGACGAACTGGTGCTCGAACTGCTCGAACAATCGAGCGGTGCGATCGGCATCGCGCTGCGCTCGGCCCGGTTCCGCACCCGGTTGCAGGATGCGCTGGAAGAGACGCAGCGTCAGGCGGGTGAGCTGCAGGCGCAGAGCGAGGAGCTGCGCGTCTCGAACGAGGAGCTCGAGGAACAGGGCAATGCGCTGCGCGAAACGCAGGCACGGCTCGAGCTGCAGCAGGTCGAGCTCGAACAGACCAACAGCCAGCTCGAGGAGCAGGCGCAGGCGCTGGAAACGCAGCGCGACGATCTGGAACGCGCCTCCGCGGCGCTGCAGCTGAAGGCGCGCGAGCTCGAACAGGCAAGCCAGTACAAGTCCGATTTCCTCGCGAACATGAGCCACGAGCTGCGCACGCCGCTCAACTCGCTGCTGATCCTGTCAAAGCTGCTCGCCGACAATCCCGACGAGCGTCTGTCCGACGAGCAGGTCAAGTTCGCACGCACCATCTATTCGGCGGGCAATGACCTGCTGGTGCTGATCAACGACATTCTCGACCTGTCCAAGATCGAGGCAGGGCATATCGAGATCCAACCTGCGCCCGTGCTGACCGAGCGGCTGGCGAGCGACATGCAGAAGGTCTTCCAGCCCATTGCCGACGAGCGGGGTCTGGCGCTCGAGATCGAGCGCGATGCGAATTGCCCTGTAACGATCGAGACCGACCGGATGCGGCTCGAACAGGTGATCAAGAACCTGCTGTCGAACGCGCTGAAGTTCACCGAGCGCGGCAGCGTGCGGCTGAGCTTCTCCCCCGTCGGCGAGGACCGGTTGGCGATCAAGGTCGCCGATACTGGCATCGGTATCGCCAAGGCGCAGCAGGCCAGCATTTTCGAGGCCTTCCAGCAGGCAGATGGCACGATCAGCCGCAAATATGGCGGCACAGGGCTGGGTCTTTCCATTT
>NZ_LSIS01000251.1:0-22393 GCF_001556365.1 Blastomonas sp. CCH1-A6
CGAAGGAACGAAGATGAAGCCCAGATCCTCCAATGTAAAATCGCCCGCCAAGGCCCCAGCAGAGCGGGTAGTGAAGGACATCCGCCGACAGACCCGGCGCCACTTTTCGGCCGAGGACAAGATCCGCATCGTGCTGGATGGCCTGCGCGGGGAAGACAGCATCGCCGAGCTATGCCGCAAGGAAGGCATTGCCCAGAGCCTGTATTACACCTGGTCGAAGGAGTTCATGGAAGCTGGCAAGCGCCGCCTGGCCGGCGACACCGCCCGTGCCGCGACCACCGGAGAGGTCCAGGACCTGCGCCGCGAAACCCGGGCCCTGAAGGAATGCGTGGCCGATCTGACACTGGAAAACCGTCTGCTCAAAAAAAGCATGATCGCGGATGGGGGCAACGACGAATGAGGTATCCCGCATCCGAGAAGCTCGAGATCATCAGAACCGTCGAGCAGTCGCACCTGTCGGCCAAGCGCACGCTGGACCAACTCGGCATCCCTCGTCGGACATTCTACCGCTGGTATGATCGCTACCTCGAAGGCGGGCCGGAGGCGTTGGAAGATCGGCCATCGGCGCCGAGCCGGGTGTGGAACCGCATCCCGGCGGGCATCCACGACCAGATCATCGAGCTGGCGCTGGAACAGTCTGAGCTGAGCCCCCGGGAACTGGCCGTGCGCTTCACCGATGGGCAGCGCTACTTCGTGTCGGAATCCACGGTTTACCGCCTGTTGAAGGCCCGCGACCTGATCACCAGCCCGGCCTATGTCGTGATCAAGGCTGCCGATCAGTTCCACACGAAAACCACGCGGCCGAACGAGATGTGGCAGACCGACTTCACCTACTTCAAGATCATCGGGTGGGGCTGGATGTATCTGTCGACCGTGCTCGACGACTTCTCGCGCTACATCATCGCCTGGAAGCTGTGCACCAACATGCGAGCCGAGGACGTCACCGACACGCTGGACCTCGCCCTGGCGGCTTCTGGTTGCGACAGCGCCACGGTGCTGCACAAACCCCGGCTACTCAGCGATAATGGCCCCAGCTACATCGCGGGTGAGCTGGCGGAATACATCGAGGCCCGGAAGATGAGCCATGTCCGCGGCGCCCCGTGTCATCCCCAAACCCAGGGCAAGATCGAGCGCTGGCACCAGACCCTGAAAAACCGCATCTTGCTGGAAAACTACTTCCTGCCCGGCGACCTCGAAGCTCACATCGAGGCCTTCGTCGAGCACTACAATCACCAGCGATACCACGAGAGCCTGGCCAATGTGACGCCTGCCGACGCCTACTTCGGCAGGGCTCCGGCAATCATCAAACTGCGCGAAAGGATCAAGCGACAGACCATCGAACATCGGCGCTTGCAGCACCGCAAGTTCGCCGCCTAACATCAACCCCCTGACGAGGTCCGCACTCCGCTAATCTACGCCGCGAGTTGTGCCGAATGTTCTGACGACGGACAGACGATCACCGAACAGATGAAGGAAGCACCGCAGGAGCTGCTGGATCTGTATCACCTGCTGGCGGACTTTATGCTCGCGCTGGGGGATGATGTGGATACCAGGACCACGGCTTTCTACATCGCGTTCCGGCGGATCAAGAACTTTGCCAGCGTCGAACTGCGCAACCAGGCGAAGAAGCTGCTGGTGTTCGTCAAGGTCAATCCCGACACGGTGCAGCTCGAGCCGGGATTTACGCGCGACGTGCGAAAGATCGGCCACGTTGGAACGGGTGACCTTGAGATCAGCATATCGTCGCTTGATGATTTCGAGCGGTGCAAGCCGCTGCTGCAGCAGTCCTACAACCTGTCCTGACAGGCCCGGAGGAGTCCCCTCCCCCGGCCCCGGTCATTCAGGCGGCGGGCATGAGCTGGTCCGCCAACTGCCCCGACATCGCTGCGCAGATTGCAGCAAGCTTGTCCTGCATCGCGGGCGTCAGCGGACGGTTGCGCCGCAACCAATCCAGAATGACCAGGCTGGCGATCCTGGGATCAAGGCTGCACTGACCTTGGGACCGCTGCCAAGCCATGGTCGCGATGGCGAGCAGCGCGGTGTCGAGCTCGCAATGCGCACGGGCAGCGGCCCAGCCAGCCGAATCGGTCGGAAACGCGACCCGTTTCTTGCCCTGCATCAATGTCGCCGGCAGGCCCAGGCGAATCAGCACCTCGCTGAGGTGCGTCCAGGATTTGCCTGTCGCCTTCAGCTGCAGCCCAAGATCGAGATGCGGCCGGATCGGCCCACGCTTGGGAACCTGCTTGCGCAGCAGCAGTTGGGTCGGCAGTGGCAGGCCGTGTTCCATAGCGGCGAGCGTCAGGATCGGCAGGTCCATCGCCACACTGCCAAAAGCCGTGGCAATATTGTCCGGGACTGCGCGCAGATGGTCGAACAGGCCGCGAACCACGGCCTGCTCATCCCCATGGGTGTATTCGGTCCAGCTCGCCATCCTCTCGAAGCAGATCGCGCCATCGCTGTGGAGTGTGACGTCGAATGCTGCGGCTGCAAAGACCCGCCTGCTTGCCATCCTTACCCGGGCTTTCACCCGGCGTTCGATGGAGCAGTATGCTGCGTGCAGATCGTCATCCCAGGCTGTTTCGATATCGTAGAACGTGAATTTGATCATTTGTTTGGATCTTCCAGATTCGCCAAAGGCCGCCCCTGGGACGGCCTTTGGCTTGCGTGTTGCTGCGTTGAGGGCCCGTGCCCCGGTTCGGATCTCAGCGGATGCAGATCACCGGTTCGCGGGGTCCAGACTCGGCCAGCAACGCGGCGTCCGTGTCCATCGCCATGCTCCCGGGCACCCCAGCGTCGCCCATGCGTGCGGCGATCTGGCGGATGCGGCGTAGTGCGCGCTTATGACCCGCACCAAGCGCATCCGGAAGTCCCGCGATGCGCTGAAGGCTGCCCCTTGCATCGACCATGAACTGCCCCTGCCCGCTGGTGCTCACGAGCCTGACCGGTGCATCGTCGGACTCGGCATAAGGCACGCAGCTGCGGATGATATCCACGTTGCCGATCTCGCGAAAGACGACCGAGAAATTGCTGGCGCGCTTCGCACCCGCATGGGCGAATGCCATGTGGATGCAGTCCTTCTGTCGTTCCGCAGCAAAATGCGCGAGTTCAATGGAGTATGCAACATCCATCGGAGCGCCGAGGCTGAACGCGATGGCATCGTTGACAGGCCGGTAGGGCGGCAGGCCCAGGGCCTGGCGGAGAGCATGAAGCTGGTTCTGCTGACGCTGGTTGGGTTTAATCATGGTATTATCGTTTCCTTTTTTGAGTTTGATGAGCTTTTCCCTTCTCACAGGACGCTCACTCAGTTTTCTTCTACAGGGGTTGGCCATGCCGCCGTGCGGCACGGCCACAGCCTCAGCGATGCCGCTGGTGCCAGGTGATTGGGGTTACCCTGGGTGCCGGACCGAAAGGCGTGACATGGCGCTCGATCCACAGAATCTCTGCGTCAAGATTCTGCTCCGAGACTTCGATGCACCAAACCTTGTGCCGTGCATCCCACCTGTAGCCGCGGGCCTTCAAGATCGACCGCGCATCAAAGGGAGCGCGGGTCGCTTCCACCCGAAAACTCTGCCTGGCAGCGTTGGCGAGCAATGCACCGAGCACCGGTTGACCCGTTGGCAGCGGGTAAGCCAGCAAATGGATCAAGCTGATCACATCCGCGAGCGCGCGGTGCCCCGAATTGTAGAAACCGATCTGATACAGCAGATGTCCCAATGCGCGGCCGTCGAGCTGCGCATCGGCCAGCCAGTCGAAATCGGACAACGAGCAGGCCCAGGCGGACCCGGCGGTACAGGGGAGCAGGTGGCGTAGAAAAGACAGGTCAAAGGCAGCATTGTGCGCGATAAAGACGTCAACCTGTCCAAAATCCTGTTCGACGAGGTCAAGATCGATCGACTTGCCACGCACGTCAGCGTCGGTAAGCCCGGTGAGCAGGCGAACGCGGCTTGGGATCGGCATGCCCGGATCGCAGAGTGCCTGCCGTGCAGCAATGACGTCGATTATATCGCCGACCGCATCAACCCGCAGGATCACGTACGCGAGATCGATGATCTGGTCTCGCGCTGGGTCGGTACCGGTTGTTTCAGTGTCGATCACCGCGATTGTTGAGAGCGGCTCAACTGCCTGTTTGCGGACGATGAAGTGTTCCAGACGCGCGGCAGGCAGGAGCACGCGGATGCTCCATTCATCACTGTCCTTGCCATAAGCTTCCGGCGGAGCGGTATTCGGTATATTGGTCATTTTAGTCCTTCTGACCGAACCTGAGAAAACTGTTTTCCCATCACAAATTCGATCAAAAGGGCCAAAGCGGCACGGTATTCTGCCAGAGAGACGGCGTCAAAAGGCACCTGAGCCTCGGCCTAAATCGCCAAAATAGCTATTTTTGACAGCTTCTTAACGTAAAGCTGGCAGCCTGCATCATTGTATTGAAACGGCATACGTATCCATATGTATACGTATGAATACGGTGGAGCCGGGGCAATGAGCCAAGCGCGAGGAATACAGTACGATACAGTTGCGGCCGTCGCTGACAGACTCGTGGCAGCAGGCGTCAAGGCTGACCAGATTTCAGCCATCATGATTCGCGAAGAGACCAAAACGGGTAGCCTGACAACCATCGTCAATCACCTCCGCCAGTGGCGGGTTCACGCAACGAAGGCGGTCATCCCGGCGGCCTTCAACGATGACGATCTGGCCGCCATTCTGATGGTGATTACCAACAAGGTTCAGGAAGCTGCGAACCGTGTTCGTAACGAGGAGCGCGCAGTCCTCGAGGCCAAGCTTATCGAGCTGGACGCTGTGAAGGCCGAGCTTGATTCTGTGATGCAGCTAAACTCCAGGCTTGAGGAAGAGCTTGTCGAAGCGCAGGGGGCAAAGGAGCGATTCTATCGAAAGCTTGAGGTTGAGCGGGCACAAGCATCTTCGCTGAGGGGCGAGGTAAAGGCGCTCAAGGAGGCGTTGTCCCGCTTTGCGCCAGCGGCGCCGGAATTGACCCAGGACGCTGTGGCGAAATGAGGTACACGAACTGATGCCGCGATGGCGGACAGTTGAAACCCGTTGGCGTATTCGGCAGCTTCGCCTTGACGTTTTATGATGGTTATCGGCGAATGCTGCCGGGAGCGGAATGGCGTTTCGTGGGACTTTTCGGACGGTCCCGCGCGATATGTTCTGCGGCAGGTATAACCAAAAGCCGACAGTCGCGTCTTGCCTGCGCGATCGCACGCTGTTCATTCTTGAGATGGATTGCAAGCTGCGCGACGGTGGCCAGATCCGGCTGCAGAATTGTACCAGGGGAAGCAATCAAGGAATCCAATCATGCGCCTTGGCAATGCAGCTGAAAACCCGCCGCCAGGTTCGGTTGGACTCGTTCAAGCCGCCTAATCCAGCTTCTGGCTTGGTATGAACGCCGCTACGAATACCTCGAGCGTTACAAGGGCGGGCGGCTCGCGGATAGTGATCGGTTGATGCCCATTTTGATGCCAAAAGTGCAGGCCAGGCCGGACGTAGGGCAGCTGCTCGAAGCGAGTGTATTTTTTGCAACATCTGCCTGGATTGCAGTGCCAATGAGCAGTAGCGCGGGTCCATCGCCCAACGCAGCGCGTGCAACCAATGGCAGCAGATCGAGCCGGGTATGGAACTGGCGCTCTTCTGGCAGGCTGGCGGATTCGACCAGCGCAACAGGGGTATCGCCGGCCAGTCCGGCTGCGATCAACTGGCCCGACACTTCGCTCGCAGCCGCCTTGCCCATGTACACTGCAAGCATCGCCTCCGGATCGGCCAGCTTTGCCCAATCCAGGTCCAGTTCCTGCCCAGCCCGGACGTGCGCGGTCACGAAGGTCAGCTTGCGTGCCAGGCCGCGCAGCGTGAGCGATGCCCCGAGGCTGGCCGCTGCCGCACTGGCCGCGGTTACACCAGGACAGACGCGCACCGGCACATCTGCTGCCCGGCAAGCGCTCAATTCCTCGGTCGCGCGGCCGAAGATCGCAGGATCACCGCCCTTGAGACGCACCACCCGCTCGCCAGCCATCGCGGCATCGACGATCATCCGGTCGATGGTTTGCTGGTCCCTGGAATGCCTGCCTGACCGTTTGCCGACATGCACCAGCCGCGCACCCGAAGCGGCGAGTTCGAGCACGCCCGGCCCGACCAGCGCATCGTGAAACACGATCGTGGCCATGCCGATCAGCCGTTCTGCCTTGCGGGTGAGCAATTCGGGATCGCCCGGGCCGGCACCGACCAGCCACACCATGCCTGAAGGAAAGTCGTTCATTCTGCAGCCTCCCTGCATGTGTCGGTCCAGTCGCGCAGCATTCTGGCCAGAACGGGGCGGCAGGATCCGCAGTTCGTACCCGCACCGCAGGCCTGGCCAATCGCGGCCACGCTGTCTGCGCCCTGCGCAACCAGGGCTGCGATCTGGTTTTCGCCGATGCCATGGCAGACGCAGACCACAGGGCCGCGATCAGGCGCGGGCATGCTGGGCCGGGCGGCAAGCAGTTCGGGCAGCGTCGCACCGCGCGCGCCTAGTTGGCCGGAAATCCACTCGCGCGCGGGCAATTGTCCCTTGCGGGTCACGAACAGCGCCGCCTTGAGCATCCCGTCCGCATCAAGCACCGCCAGCCGCCGCATACCGCGCGCCGTGTCAACAGCTTCCACCGGTTCGCCTGGCGGCAGCAGCGCGTCTGCGTCCACCGCACCCTGGCCCGCAAGCTCGTAAAGCCAGCCCGAGGCGACAGCCGAACGGCTCCACCACACAAGGCCCTGCGGAGCAATAGCATCGCTGCGCAGCAGAAAGCCGCGCCAATCGCTCTCAACCGGCTCGACCCGGCATGCATTGTTCTTGAACCCCGGCTGGCCGGATACGGGATCGACAGACTGATCCGGCAGCAGGTTGCTCCGTCCGCCACTTGCCATGGCGTCGCTCCAGTGCATCGGCACGAAGGCCTGGCCCCTGGATTGCGCATCGGTCACCAGGACGCGAAATATGGATGCGCCCGACGCTGTCACCACCCTGGCCAGAGCGCCCTCCACCAAACCAGCCGCAGCGGCATCGCCGGGGTGAACCTCCAGCAATGGCTCGCGCCGATGCTGAGACAAGGTGGCCGAAAGGCCGGTGCGCGTCATCGTATGCCATTGGTCGCGATAGCGCCCGGTGTTGAGCCTTAGCGGGAAGTCGGGATCGCCAGGCCGGCGGCGCACATCGACCGGCACCTGCTGCATCTTGCGGCCCGCCATGGGATGGTGCCCGCCCCAGAGAAACGGTTCCATCACTGCATATTCGGCGTCCGAAACGCCTGCCTTGCCCGTGAGGTCCAGCACCTTGCCATGCTTGACCGAGAGCGCTGTCATGGCCGCATATTCCCGGAAGACCCCTGCCGCACTGGTCCAGCCAAATCCGGCAAAGCCCATCCGCTTCGCGACATCGGCGATGATCGCCCAGTCCGCCCGTGCCTCTCCCGGCGCATCAAAAAGCGCCCGCTGGCGGCTGATGCGGCGTTCTGAATTGGTAACCGTCCCGTCCTTTTCGCCCCACGCCAGCGCGGGCAGGCGAACATGGGCGAAGCCGGCAGTATCGGTGTGTGCAAGCACATCCGAGACGACCAGGGTTTGGCATCGTGCCAGCGCCTCGCGGACAAAGCCTGTATCGGGCATCGACACAGCCGGATTGGTCGCCATGACCCAGAGGAATTTTACCCGGCCATCATGCACCGCACGGAACAGGTCCACCGCTTTCAGGCCAGGCCTTTCACACAGGCGCGGCGTTTGCCAGAAGGCGGCGACATCGGCGCGTTCTGCGTCGGAGAAGCCCAGATGGCAGGCCAGCATATTGGCCAGCCCGCCGACTTCGCGCCCGCCCATGGCATTGGGCTGTCCGGTCATGGAAAATGGCCCCATGCCAGGCGCATTGATGCGACCGGTCGCAAGGTGCAGATTGATGATCGCATTGCCCTTGTCGGTCCCCGCGACCGACTGGTTGGCCCCCATCGAAAACACGGTGACCATCTTAGGGTGCGATGCGACAAGATCGGCAAGCTGGCTGAAGATATCCGCGTCGATGCCAGGATCGCCGTCGGTCAGTTCGTATTCTGCCAGCCCGCGCCGTGCCATTTCCACGCCTAGCGCATTGAAAAGCGCCACATCGCCGTCAGGAAGGACGGGCACATGCAGGTCGGCCTGTTCGGCTGTTTCGGTCCGGCGCGGGTCGATGACCACGATTTTCGTGCCGCGCCTGTCGCGTGCCGCCTCGATGCGCTGCCAGATCACCGGATGGCACCAGGTGGTATTCGATCCCACCAGCAAGATGAGGTCCGCCGCGTCCAGATCGTCATAGGTGACCGGGACGACATCCTCGCCAAAAGCGCGGTTATGAGCGGCAACCGCGCTCGCCATGCACAGGCGGCTGTTGGTGTCGATATTGCCGCTGCCGACAAAGCCCTTCATCAGCTTGTTGGCGACATAATAATCCTCGGTCAGCAACTGACCCGAGACATAGAAGGCCACGCTGTCCGGTCCATGTTCTGCAATGCACTGACGCATCTTGCCGGCAACCAGATCGAGCGCCTCATCCCAGCTCGCGTGCCGGTTGCCGATCATGGGCTCCAGCAAGCGCCCGTCCAGCCCGACCGTTTCGCCCAGGTGCGTGCCCTTGGAACACAGCTTGCCGAAATTGGCAGGATGGTCTTTGTCACCCTTGATGGTGACCGAGCGCTCGCCAACAATCTCGGCGCTGATGCCGCAGCCGACGCCACAATAGGCGCAGGTGGTGCGAACCTGACTCAAGCCGCCTGCTGCCCAACCACGGCAGCGCGCAGCAGATACATGCGCCCTGCATCAACCCGCATCGGGATGGTCGGTACGCATCCCTTGTCCTCGCCCAGAGCCTCGCCAGTTTGCAACGATATGTTCCAGCTGTGCAGCGGGCAGGTGACGACATTGCCATGGATGATGCCCTGCGACAGCGGCCCCTGCTTGTGCGGACACTTGTTCACCAGCGCGTAGAACTCGTTGTTCTGCGTCCGGAAAACCGCTATTTCATCGGCACCGCGTACCGGCAGGGTGCGGGCTGTGCCGGGGGCAATTTGCTCCACCGGGCCAATATCAAGCCATTCGCCGATCATCGCACGGTCTCCATCGCTTGCGGTTCGAAGGTTAGCGGTCGCACTTCGGCAAGGTGCTGGTGCAGTTCTGCATATTTTCCAGCTGCACGTTCGGCCCATGGATCGTCCTGGCAGAAGGTCTGCGAATGGCGGAACCGGGCGGCGAGACGCTGGACGCTGCCTGGGTCATCGAACAGGCCCGCCTTCACATGGTCCAGGCCTACCCGCTCGATCCAGGGAGCGGTGCGCTCCAGATAGTGCGCCTGTTCGCGGTAGAGCTGGATAAAGGCGGCGCAGACGTCCATCGCCTCCTGCTCGGTCGCCACCTTGCACAGCAAATCGGTAGCACGAACCTTGATTCCACCATTGCCGCCGACATGCAGCTCATAGCCACTATCGACGCAGACAATCCCAAAATCCTTGATCGTGGCTTCGGCGCAATTTCTGGGGCAGCCAGAGACGGCAATCTTGAACTTGTGCGGCATCCATGACCCCCAGGTCATGCGCTCGATCTTGACGCCCAGTCCGGTCGAATCCTGGGTGCCAAAGCGGCACCATTCGCTGCCGACACAGGTCTTTACCGTGCGCAGCGATTTGCCATAGGCGTGGCCGGAAACCATACCTGCGGCATTTAGATCCGCCCATACGGCAGGCAAATCCTCTTTCTTGATTCCAAAAATGTCGAGCCTTTGGCCGCCCGTGACCTTGACCATCGGGGCGTTGTATTTTTCTACCACATCGGCAATGGCGCGCAGCTCGCGCGGGTTGGTGAGGCCACCCCACATGCGCGGGACGACAGAATAGGTGCCGTCCTTTTGTATATTGGCGTGCAGCCGTTCATTGACGAAACGGCTCTTCTGGTCATCTTCATATTCGCCCGGCCATGCGCAGAGCAGATAATAGTTGAGCGCAGGTCGGCACCAGGAACATCCGTCGGGCGTGGTCCAATGCAGTTCCTGCATGACACTGGGGATGGCGCGCAGGTTCTTTTCAAGGATCAGGCGGCGCACGTCATCATGGCTGAAGCTGGTGCATTTGCACAATGTCTTGGGGCCTGATTGAACCTCACCCCCCAAGGTCAGCGTCAACAGGCTTTCCACGAGGCCAGTGCAGCTTCCGCAACTGGCCGATGCCTTGCAACCGCTCCGCACGGCATCAAGGCTGCATGCCCCCGAAGCGATGGTCTCTATCACCCGGGCTTTCGAAACGCCGTTGCAGCCGCAAATTTCCGCATCGTCGGAAAGCGCTGCAACGGCGGCATTAGGGTCCAGCAGGGCACCTCCGCTGGCAAAGGCCTGACCGAAAATCAGCGCCTCGCGGATGACGGAAATATCCTCGCCCTTTTTCAGCAAATCGAAATACCAGTTTCCGTCCGCCGTATCGCCATAGAGGACCGCGCCGACCAGCCGGTTGTCCTTGACGACCACGCGCTTGTACACCCCGCGCGCCGCGTCGCGCATCACGATGTCCTCTGCGCCTTCGCCGCCCGAAAAGTCTCCGGCAGAAAACAGGTCGATGCCCGAAACCTTGAGCTTGGTCGAGGTCACCGATCCCTCATAGCCCGAAGGCGTCTCACAGGCCGCATCGGCAAGCGCGCGGCACATTTCCCAAAGCGGGGCGACAAGGCCGTAACAGGCTCCGCGATGCTGCACGCATTCGCCCACGGCCATGATCGCAGGGTCGCTGGTGACCATATGGTCATCGACGATTATGCCGCGATCCACCTCTAGCCCCGCTGCCTTGGCGAGGGTGCTGGCCGGGCGGATGCCTACTGCCATCACGACGATGTCGGCCGCAAATTCGCGCCCATCCTTAAGCCTCACACCCGCAACATGGCCATCATGGCTAAGGATTTCCGCAGTATCGCCGCCGGTGACGATCGTCTGGCCGCGCCGTTCCAGCTCGGTCTTCAGCAAATAGCCCGCCGCCTCATCCAGCTGCCGCTCCATCAGTGTCGGCATCAGGTGAACGACAGTGACCTTCATGCCGCGCAGCGAAAGGCCGTGTGCGGCCTCCAGCCCCAGAAGGCCGCCACCGATCACCACGGCGGCCCCGCCCCGGTCGGCTGCTGCCAGCATCTTGTCGACATCGTCCAGGTCACGGAAGGTCACCACGCCGGGCAGGTTGTGGCCTGGAACTGGCAGGATGAACGGATCAGAACCCGTGGCGATCAGCAGGCGATCATAAGGCTCGACCCGGCCTGATCGCGAGACCACGGTCTGGCTGGCGCGGTCGATCGCGACCACTGGATCGCCGGAAACAAGCTTGATCGCATTCTTGGCATACCAGTCTTCGCCATTGATGATGATGTCTTCGAACGCCTTCTCGCCCGCCAGCACCGGCGACAGCATGATGCGGTTGTAATTCACGCGCGGTTCCGCGCCAAAGATCGTCACGTCAAAGCGCGCAGGGTCCCGGGCCAGCATTTCCTCGACCGCGCGGCACCCGGCCATGCCGTTGCCGATCACCACCAGCCGCTCTTTTGCGGTCGCTGTGCGGTCCTTTTCCATCCGGATTGAAGGCGCGTTCACTCAGGTCTTCCTCGGTCTGGCGCGCGAACACGAAAAAGCCGCCCGAACGCATCCCGATTGGGAAGGTCTGGGCGGCGACATTGCCACGCGATGTTGTAATCTAAGGTCTCACGCGGTTTCGCCCTTCATTGGGCGGCGCTATAACCACTGGCTGCAAGGCTAACCGATTCTGCCGCTGCACTGCAAGTGTTTATTTTGCAGTGCAGCACAGTCATCCCGGTCCCTGCCAGAACCACCTTGCGGCAAGTTCAGCCTGGCCCATCGCACTATCCGCCCGAAGAGGGGGGTGGCGCACTCCTTTGGCAGGGACCAGGATGGAGGAACAGACGATCAGAGCACGATCTCTGCCTGCAACCACAATATCTGGCGATCGACGCCAAATCTGTTGGCGTCGTAATTGGCATATTTCACCAGCCAGCCGACCTTTTTCGTCTTGAATCCAACGCTGGCATCCCATTCAGTGCCGAACCGCACATTGCCGACATCGCTGCGGAAATCATGGTAGGTGACCATCGCATTCAGCCCCTGGACCAGCTTGACCTTGGGCAACTGCTTGGCAAGCGTGACATATCTGTCCTCAAGGCCATTGCCCGGTGTTGTCAGGAACAGGTCGGCCCAACCGTTGAACTTGTGCAAGGTTGCCAGCGGCGTCTGAAAGGCCTTGTTTGCCCCTTTGTCCGCGCCCAGCTTTTCATAGCCGCCAGTCAGGGTAAAACCCTGGTAGCCCAGCCCCAGCTCGCCCAGCACGAAATCCGCTTCATAGGCGACCGGATTGCGACCGATGTCCTGCTGCCGGGCATAGCTTGCCAGCAGGTTGAGCTTGACCGCCTTGGAAAGCGGTACGCTACCCGAAATGCGCCCGCCATAAGTCTGCGAGGAATTGGCGAAGGCCAGGGCTTCATCATAATCGATGATGTACGAAAAGGCCTTGGCCGTCATCGGGCCCAGTTTCGTACTGGCCTGCAGGAACGCGAAATCACCGTCCAAAGCCCGGCGCGGGCCGGCCTCGGACCCGAAAATCGTATCTTGCTGGATTGCGTAGGTCGCATCCAGGCTGACCGGCCCGATGGTCGCTTCTGCGCGGACGGCATCGAAGGTCTGTTCGTTCTGCCGCCAGGCAACCGAACCGACGAAACGCTGGTCATCAAGATTGATCCGCTGTCGCCCCAGCGTCAGCGCGAAGTTCTTAACCTTGTACATGATCTGTGCACGGTTGAGATCGATGCTCTCGCCATCGGCTACCACGGCAAATTGCGGTCGCCGCTGTGAACTCAACGGGAGCGGAAAGGGGAAGGCATTATAGTCGTTGACCAGCCCCAGCGTCCCTTCCGCCTCGACCAGGATCGAAAGGTGCGAAGGTGCATGGTGAAGCTCCAGCCCCGTGCGCATTCGCAAGGTCAGCGCATCGGCATCCACCGTCGGCTGGTCAACGCCTTCATAGCGGAGCCGCGCATCGATAATGGGATCGAGCGTCAGCCCTTCCCCTACCGGCACCGGGTCGCCAAAAGCAGGTGTTCCGGCCGCAAACGCAGGGTGCGCGAAGCCGATCGACGACGCGAGCAGCGCCGCCGTTATCACAGTCCTTTTCATATTTCCCTCCTGATCCCCCTCATAAGGGCCGATCAGGCATCCTCTCTATCGGCTCGCCTGCTCAGGCGGCATGGGCCTTTGGCCCGTGATCATATTCGGCCAGAAAGCGCAGCACTTCCTGCCGGTAAGCATAGAAATCCGGGTGCTTGAGCAATTCCTTGCGGTCGCGCGGGCGGGGCAGATCCACCTTCAGCACCTTGCCGATGGTGGCATTCGGGCCGTTGGTCATCATCACCACCCGGTCGGCCAGCAGGATCGCCTCGTCCACGTCATGCGTCACCATGATGGCCGTCACCTTGGTGCGGTTCCAAACCTCGACCAGCACGTCCTGCAGATCCCAGCGCGTCAGGCTGTCCAGCATGCCGAACGGCTCGTCGAGCAGCAGCAGCCGCGGGGAAAGGGCAAAGGCGCGGGCGATGCCGACACGCTGCCGCATTCCGTTGGACATTTCCGCCGCCATCTTGTCCCTGGCATCGGCAAGCCCCACGCGATCAAGATAATAGTCGATGATCTCGCGGCGTTCGGAGCGGGTTGCGTGCGGATAGACCCGCTCAACCCCCAAAGCGACATTCTGTCGCGCGGTCAGCCATGGCATCAGGCTGGGAGCCTGGAAGACCACCGCCTTGTCTGGTCCGGCAAAATCGATTTCACGATTATCAAGGATGATACCGCCCTTGCTGATCTCGTTCAGCCCCGCTGCCATGGTCAGCACGGTCGACTTGCCACAGCCTGAGTGACCGATGAGCGAAATGAACTCGCCCTTGTCCATCAGCAGGTTGAAATCCTCGACCACGGTCAGCGGCCCGTTTGGCGTGGGGTAGACCTTGTGGAGCTTCCAGAACTCCATGTAGCGCCGTGTCGAACCCTTTTTTGCCGCATCCTGATAAGCCTTGGGCGGCGGTGCAAGATCGAGCGGCGTGACATTGGGCAATTGGCCGAAATCGGTGCCCATTGCGGCTTTGACGCCTGCAAGATCGCCAAGATAACGCACGATTTCTGCGCGCATCTGCTGATATTCCGCGCTGTCGTTCACTGCCTCGCGATCGCGGGGGCGCGGCAGCGCCACCGGGAAAATCCTGCCTATCCTGGCCGCAGGGCTCGGCGTCAGCACGGCCACGCGATCTGCAAGAAGCAGCGCCTCGTCCACATCGTTGGTGACCAGGATGATGGTGCGCTTCTCTTCCTCGCGAATGCGGTCGATCTCATCCTGCAGCTTGGCGCGGGTCAGCGCGTCCAGCGCCGAAAGCGGCTCGTCCAGCAGCAGGATTTCTGGCTCCATGGCCAGGGCGCGGGCCACCGAAACGCGCTGCCGCATCCCGCCGGAAAGCTGCGCAGGCTTGCGCTCCATCGCATGGGACAGGCCGACCAGTTCGACCTTCTGCCGCACTAGCGCCGCGCGCTCATCCCGGCTGCGGTCCTTGTGGACGGCATCGACGGCCAGCGCCACATTCTGCTCGACCGTCAGCCAAGGGAATAGCGAATAGGACTGGAACACAAGGCCGCGATCCTTGTCGGGTCCGTCGATCGCCTTGCCATGCAGCAATATCTGGCCGGCATCTGGCTCCACCAGCCCTGCAATCGCGGAAATCAGCGTAGTCTTGCCCGCGCCGGAAAAGCCCAGGATCGCGATGAATTCACCTTCCTCCACGTCGAGGTCGATGCCGCCGAGCACCTCGCTGACACCGCCATTCTTGCCGGTATAGCGCTTGCGAACATCCTTGAGTGACAGGATAGTAGCCATCTGCGTTCCTCCTCAGACGGCGCGGTTGCGGCTGACAATGGCCTGGAGCGCCATCATCACACGGTCGAGCGCAAAACCGATCAGCCCGATCACCACCACGGCGACCATGATCCGCGCCAGCGACTTTTCAGAGCCGTTCTGGAACTCGTCCCAGACGAACTTGCCCAGGCCGGGATTCTGGGCCAGCATTTCTGCTGCGATGAGCACCATCCAGCCCGTGCCGAGCGACAGGCGCATCCCGGTAAAGATATAGGGCAAGGCAGAAGGCAGCACGAGACGCCGCAGCTTGGCAAACCAGCCCAGGCGCAGCACCCGGCCAACGGCGATTAAATCCTTGTCGATGCTGGCGGTGCCGATGGCCGTATTGATGAGTGTCGGCCAGAGCGAGCAGAGCATGACAACGACCGCAGAGATGATAAAGCTTTTGGCCAGGGTCGGATCATCGCTGGTCACCGAGGCCGAGACTACCATCGTGACGATGGGCAGCCAAGCCAGCGGACTGACCGGCCGCATCACCTGCACCAATGGGTTGATGGCCGCATTGACCCGCTTTGACATGCCCGCGACCAGGCCCAGGGGCACTGCAAACAGCGTGGCCAGGGTGAACCCTGCTGCCACGGTCTCAAGGCTGGTGAATATCTGGTCGATAAAGGTCGGGGGGCCGGTATAGGCATAGCCTGCGGCAACCGCCTCCTGTGCAGCCATACGCGATGCAGCCGCCTCATCGAGCAGGCCCAGAAACGCGCCCCATACATCACCGGGTCCGGGCAAGGTGCCAAGCGATGTCTGGACCAACGGCGCCAGCAGCGCCCAGAGCATGAGGAAACCGCCAATCCCGGCCAGTGGAGGCCATAGCGTATCAAACGCCTCGCGGCCCGAGGGCAGCTTGATCCCCAACGGCAACGTCCTTTCAGGCTTGGTGACAGTGTCCAAACCGGCCTCCGCTGTTGTTTCGGGTACAAGTGCGGCCTTGTACTCCGCGTCTTCGGTCTGGGTGCCGACAAATTCGTCCTTGCGCAATGCGATCGCGGTCATCGTATCTGCTCCCGGCTCATTTGACGCCCGCAGGCGTGACCTTCTGTCCGGCCTTGAGACCGATGGTGAACTTGGCCAGATAGGCGTTCGGCTGCTTTCCGTTGAACGTCAGGCCATCGATAAAGCCTGACTGTTCCGGCTTGTAGCCATCCGTCACTGGAATGGCCGCCTTGGGGATCACGCCTTTTTCGGCCAGCTCATTTGCCGCAGCCAGGTACAGATCGGGACGATAGACGGCCTTGGCCGTGTCGAAATACCACTGGTCCGGCTTGTCGGTGGGAATCTGGCCCCAACGGCGCATCTGGGTCAACGTCCATACCGCATCAGAATAGAAGGGGTAGCCCGCGAACTGGTTAAAGAACACGTTGAAATCGGGGGCCGGACGCGTGTCGCCGGGCGCGAAGGTGAACTTGCCGGTCATGCTCGCGCCGATGACCTCTGCATCTGCGCCCACATATTGCGGCATCGCCAGTATCTTGACTGCCTCGGCACGGTTTTTGCCGCCCTCTGCATCCAGCCATTGCTGCGCCTTGATGATCGCGCGCAGCAAGGCCTTGACCGTTTTGGGGTTCTTGGCAGCAAACTCCTCGGTCAGACCAAAGACCTTTTCCGGATTGCCCTTGAAAATCTCTTCGTCCGTGATGATCGGGACACCTATTTTCTTCTTCACAGCCGCCTGGTTCCATGGCTCGCCCACCGAATAGCCGTCGATCGTTCCGGCCTCGAGCGTGGAGGGCATCTGCGGTGGGGGTGTTACCGAAATCTGTATTTGCGCCGAGGTCGTGCCAGCCGTGTCGCCCGGCAGATAATAGCCCGGCTCAATCCCGCCCGCCGCCAACCAGTAGCGCAATTCGTAATTGTGCGGGCTGAAGGGAAAGACCATGCCGAATTTCAGGTTCTTGCCCTTGAGCGCTGCTGCCGAAATCGGGTGCTTGACCTTGCCATCCGGTCCCTTTGGCAAGCCGGGTGCAATCTGGCCCCATACCTTGTTCGACACCGTGATGGCATTGCCGTTGAGATCGAGGCTGATCGGAGCAATCAGCTTCGCCTTGGCACCAATGCCAGCCGCTGCGGCAATGGGCTGACCCGCCAGCATGTGCGCGCCATCAAGCTGGCCACCAACCACGCCATCCAGCAGCACTTTCCAGTTTGCCTGCGGCTCGAGCGTCACGCTCAACCCTTCTTCGCGGAAGAAGCCCTTTTCCTGCGCAATGGCAAGCGGTGCCATGTCCGTCAGCTTGATGAAGCCAAGCTTTAGCGCGGGCTTTTCCAGGCCGCTTGCGGAAGCGGCGGGCTTTGTCGGCGCATCGCCACCTTTGCCGCAGCCAGCCACGGCGATGCTCGCCATCAACGCTGCAACAATCGCGCGCCGGCTGAAGAATTTTCGTCCGCTCATGTAACCCACCCCTTGAATGCGGCATGGCAAACACGAAAAAGCCGCCCGAACGCATCCCCACAGGAGAAGGTCTGGGCGGCGACTTTGCCACGCAATGGAAATGATATGCCGGGCGGTGGTCTATCCCCCCATCCTTGGAAGGCACCATCCTGCTGCGAGGTCTAAGCTAAGTGATTCGCACCTTGTTCGGCAAGCGATTTTTGCATCGCAGCAAAATATTACTCGTATCGCTGCCCGGCGATATAGGCTTCCAGCAGCATCGGATCGAACGGGATTCCATCAAAAAAACTATTGTTTTCCAGAGTGATGATACCCTGTTGCATGCTCACCGAAGTGGGCTTCAACAGGCTTCCCTCGACCTTCGAACTGGCACCGGGAAGCGGGTCTTTGGTCCCCAATAGTGCGCTGCGGTAGACATCCGGGCGAAACACCCGCGCCGCCTTGCGGGCATCGCCAGCATCAAACTCCATGCCATCCCAGCGCACCATCTGGCTGTACAGCCATTCGGCCTGGCTGACCCAGGGGAAGTTTGCTGCCTCGCGATGCTGGAACATGAAATCGGGATAATGCAACACCTCGCCACCCTGCGACAGCAACAGCCGGTCGGATATGGCGCGACGGATCAGCCTGGCATCGCCGTCAAGATATTCGCTCTGCGCCAGAATTGCCGCATTGGCATCCAGATTCGCGGGATCGACGAAATGTTCACCCGCCTTGCGCAAGGCGCGGATCAGCGCTTCTGTTTCGCTGCGCCGTTCCTCCATCACAGGTTCGCGAAAGGCCAGCACCTTTTCCACTCCGCGCCGCCATATCTGCGCGGTCGCCAGGACAATCTCGCCAGCGCCGCGTTCCACCGCCACACTGTTCCACGGCTCACCGACACAGATTGCATCCACTTCGCCGAATTCCAGCGCATCGGCGCAGAATGGGGGGGCGACCGTGGTGATTTCGACATCGCGATCGGGGCGTATGCCGCAGGCCGCAAGCCAGTAGCGCACCATGTAATTGTGGCTGGAATATCGGTGGACGACCCCCAGCCTCAGCGGTTGCCCGGTGGCGGCGATATGCGCCTTCAGCGCTGCGCCCACGGCACCGGGGTCGCCAAGCCCGCCAGCTGGATTGACGGCCCGTGCAAGGTCTGGCCGCATGGTCACCGCATTGCCATTGAGGCCCAGAACAAACGGTACCGAAAGTGGCTGTGCCGGGCGGCCGCGCCCCAGCGCCGTGGCAATCGCCAGCGGTGCGACAAGATGGGCAGCGTCGCTGTGGCCGTAAAGCAACCGGTCAAGCACCGTTGCCCAGCTCATGTCGCGCACCAGTCGCAATGACAGGCCCTCGGCTTCCGCAAAACCATGCTCCAGGGCCAGGATCGGCAGGCACGCATCGACCAGCGGCAGGAAGCCGATGGTCAGTTCTCGAGGGGCCAAGGTTGCCGCCATCATTTCCCTCCCATCAGATGATGCGCAGTGACGACCGCCTCGGCAATGTCCACGATGCGCTTGCCCTGGTTCATCGCGGCCTTGCGCAGTTCCGTATAGGCCTGCGGCTCGGTTAGGGAGCGGCTATCCATCAGGATGCGTTTGGCCTTGTCCACCAGTTCACGCTCGGCCAGCTTGCCCTTCGCCTCGGCAAGATCGGCCTGGAGCCGCGCAAAGGCGTTGAAACGCCTGACCGCAAGATCGAGAATTGGCCGGATACGATGCGGTGCAAGTCCATCGATGACATAGGAAGAAACGCCCGCGTCCACCGAGGCCGCAATTGATTCGTCGTCGCTTTCATCGACAAACATGGCGATAGGGCGGCCCAGCACCCGGCTCACGGCAAAATACTCCTCCAGCACGTCGCGCGAGGGGTTGCCGAGGTCCATGAGGACGATGTCGGGCGCTATTTCACCGATCCGGGCGACCAAACCGCGCCGCTCGGTCACCACAAAGATTTCACTATCCTCTAAGGTCGCAAGCCCTTCACGGATCACGGCCGCACGACTGGCACTTTCATCGACAATGGCGATCCGCATGGCGTTAGCAGTGCACGGAGCAAACGTCGATTTCAAGGCAATTGTGCAGTGCAGCATTGGCAGCTTGTGCAAGCTCGCATGAAGACGGTCTGGATGGCAGCTTTTGGCATGAGAAGACAATGATGCCAGATCATGGCAACGACCGATTCTGGGGCGGGAGCCGACCCTGGCGAACTTCAGTCGCAAAAGAGGGCTTGGCGCGGTTCGTCTCGCGGCAGCTGACCCCATGATACAATCGCGGACTCTGCTGCTTGGCAGCCCATCGTCCGATCGCGCCGAGCTGTGCAGAGAAGTCTGCCATAACAATCTGGAAAACGACGAGGAACTCGTTGCGTACCTCTATTGCAGTGTTTCCATGCGGAATGTCAGTCAGACTGTTTTGGCCTGGGCGAAGGCGCCTGCTTCGGCCGGATGTAAACCTTCAAATTTTCGCGCCTGATCTCGAAAGCGTCCGACTTCTCAATAAGCGTCAGCAGCTTCGGGCATCCATAGGTGCGAGGATCGAAATCAGGCATCAGGGCTGCAAGCCGCGTGCCGACCGCCCCAAGAAAGTACCAGCCGTCAACATCATCAAGTTGGCTAAGGGCGGTCCGAATGTGCGGTATCGCCGCGGTAGGAAGCCTTTTGGATGATCCGCCCGGAGCCCCGTTTACTCCGGTGTCTATTCCGGAAAGCACCATCCCGTCGCTTGGGGGAAGCAGATTCTCGGTGTAGATGAACCGCTTGCATGCTCGGCGGAAGCTTTCAGGGGTCTTCTGTTCACCGAAGCCGTAGACGTCGAGGCCCTGCTCCCGGATGCGAGCGGCAAGCCGCGTGAAGTCGCTGTCGGACGAGACCAGGCAGAACCCGTCAAATCTGCCGCTGTGGAGCAGGTCCATCGCATCAATGACCAGCGCGATATCCGAAGCGTTCTTCCCGACCGTGTTGGCGAAATTCTGGTGGGGGATGATCGCGTAGGTGGCCAGCACCTCAGACCATCCCTTTAGCCGCGTGCCCGAGAAATCGCCATAAATGCGCCGGGCGCTTGCCTCGCCGATGGCGGCGATCTCCTCAAAGATCGCCGCTGCCATCCGCGGCGATGCATTGTCCGCATCAATCAGGATTGCAAGGCGTTGGGAGCGCTCGAGTTCGTTGGCCATTTCACTTCTTAGCCTATTTTTCCTAACGTCTTGTTTCGAACACAACCGACACGCTCAGCGCCTCGCAGTAAGGGCGAATGTTGGGTCGAATGATGGCATGGCCGACGGCACATTGGATGGCTGCAATTCACTACCCGCACCCGGTACCCGACATCAAGCAACCGCAGATTGCCCATAGCCCGATGTGTCGATCAGGAATGATCGGACCCCGCGAAAACGGCTGTTATCATTCATGGTACGAACGTGGATACTATTCAAAGCGCCTTCCGAAGCTATCGGTTTAACCGTCACGATGAGAAAATCTCCGAGCAATCAATAAGCCCGTTATTCACATCACGCGGCTAGCCATGAAGCCTTCGTCGTAAAATAGCTATTAACCCTCCTCTAGCGTCTCGATTTGGGACACAACGCACTTTTATTATAAAATCACCTTTTTGAATTCAATAACCAATCCTAAAATCCTTTCATTAACCTGAAAGGAGTTTAGAATGCCAATATCGTCGTTAATAATTAACCTTTTAATCCGCTTATGGCGATTATTAAAATCAATGACATCGCGCCATTGCGATCCTACCCCTCGCCGCGACCTTGCGCGCGTCACTGCACACCATAGATCAGAGCAACGGAACTTATATGCATATAAGCTCCGACGGAAGCCTATTTCGGAGTTCGTATCAAAAATTTGCACATTTGGTTACTCATTGTCCCTAAGATTGCTGAACGTAGTTAGCAATCACATTCGTCAAGCGTGGATACACAGCCGTCCACCGGTCGTCACCATTGTGATGAATCTCCCCGGGGCACTGAATAGACAGCAGAGCAAGTGGCTAGCCGACGCAAGGTCGGCGCCGGATGTGATCTCTGTGCATGCAGTTGTCACCGAAACTCGCAGCACGGCTGTATTCGTCACGATGCTGGCTGGAGCAGGCATCCGCCCGTTTCCCGCCCAGACCGCCGCGGCGACACCTCAGCAAAACTTGTGCCAATATTATACGCGGCCAGAAATCGCTGAGACGCTGTTTCGGCTCCTCAAAAACCAGGTCGACCTGAGCAACCATCTGATTGTCGAACCGACGGCTGGTGCCGCTGCCTTCCTGCGGTTGTTCCCGGCCGGCAGCATTGGCTTTGACATCGACCCACGCGACAAGCGCATTTGGTGGGCCGATTTCTTTAATCTCGAAATTTACAGCGACAGGCCTTTAGCATTCGTGGGAAATCCACCTTTTTCGGGAAGCGGGAAGCATTCATGCGTGGAATTTTTCAACCATGCAGCGGAAATGGCCGACATCGTTGCTATGATTTTGCCGCGGTCGGCGCGTAAGGCGTCCGTGCAGAACCGGTTTAACCGCCACTTCCACCTGCTTCATGAGGCAGATGTACCGAAGGATGCGTACATATACGGATCGGTTTCGTTTGATGCACCAACGGTCTTCCAAATCTGGCGCCGCTGCGATCAGCTTCGACCACTTCGCCCTACGGAGACGACTCATTGCGACTTTGACTTCACGACAGAAGATCAAGCAGACTTTGCTGTCCAGCGGGTCGGCTCAAAGGCAGGGAAGGTCCACACGGATTTTCAGCAAAAGCGCTCAACCCATTATTTCATTCGGGCGCATGTACCAGGCGTTGAAGAGCACATGCGCTCGATCAATTTCGCGGAAGCAGCCCGCGATACGGCCGCTATCAAAAGCCTCGCGAAGTCTCAGATAGTTGCGCTCTACGACCTGTCGAAAGCGGAAGATCGAATTCCGCAGGCGACTTCGAGTGCGCTCGGACATCGCTTGATGAGGTTATGCCGGGTTAGCGTCCGCGCTCGTGGTGTAATTTTCGGTGGAGATTTAGGTGCTGCTGG
>NZ_LSIS01000252.1:0-230 GCF_001556365.1 Blastomonas sp. CCH1-A6
GCGATCGGCGGCGAATCGGTCGCCTCGGGCGTCGGCAGCCAGGCGTTCGGCTGGCAGGCCAATGCCTCGGGACGCACCGCCGTTGCAGTCGGTCATCAGGCGAATGCCGCCGGACTGGAAGCGACATCTGTGGGCAAGAGCACCCAGGCGGGCGGCGCCAATGCTACCGCCGTTGGCAGCCGCGCCAATGCCGCAGGGATCAGTTCGGTCGCGATCGGCAACGGCGCGGT
>NZ_LSIS01000025.1:0-267 GCF_001556365.1 Blastomonas sp. CCH1-A6
GCGCCACGCCGGCCGAGCTGGTCGCCACCACGGCGCGGCTCAACAACGCGCTCCGGCGTCTCGGCTCGGGCTGGGCGATCTTTGTCGAGGCGCAGCGCAGTCCCGCGCTCGACTACCCCGATTCCGATTTTCCCGATTCGGTCTCGGCGCTCGTGGACATGGAGCGCCGCGAACAGTTCCGCGAGGAAGGCGCGCATTTCGAGAGCGCCTATTATCTCACCCTGCTGTGGATGCCGCCGGCCGAGGAAGCGGCGCGCGCGGAAGGGT
>NZ_LSIS01000253.1:0-752 GCF_001556365.1 Blastomonas sp. CCH1-A6
ACCAGCAGCACCTAAATCTCCACCGAAAATTACACCACGAGCGCGGACGCTAACTATTGCCAGCTCCGTCAGCACGCGACGGCCAGCCTCAGCCGCAAAGGCACGCGCTCTCGGCTGGTCGCCGCGCAGTCCGGCAGAGACCATCTTAGACACTGCCAAAAGCCTACGCGAGTTTGGAATCGCAACCCTTCCTCATGGCCGAGGCGATTGATCAGTAAAGTTCATCCGCGGGAAGCTCGGGCTAAAATCTTCTTTCGGGATCGCACAGATACCGCTTGAATGGCCCATATTCGGGCGCATTGCCGACCGTCCGCTTTGGGGGGGCCAATCGGCAGCTTTTGTCAGGAGCGGACGTTCACCAGACATGATGTGAACGACCGGGTCTGGTCGAGATATGACACTCGATTCGCGAGCTTTCGGACACCAACATGGTGAAATGGCTCTCGGTAGCTGGTGGCAACTCGTCGGCAGACCGTCAAAACACCTCCAGTCTCGCATTGGACCTCGTGGGAGCGCAGCGAAAGAGGGACGAAAATGTAGGACCGGGTTGGCTGAGATGCCAAAAAATGCGCGTTTGCGCCACATTTTCTAGTTGAATGGTGGAGCCGAGGGGAATCGAACCCCTGACCTCGTCATTGCGAACGACGCGCTCTCCCAACTGAGCTACGGCCCCACATCCGGTGACGCGTGGCTATAATGGTTCGCCCCGCGCCTATCCAGAGGAAAAATCAGTCGCCGCTGCTCGGCAATAT
>NZ_LSIS01000254.1:0-656 GCF_001556365.1 Blastomonas sp. CCH1-A6
CCCGCCATTGGCGGTGATCGCGCCGGAGTTGAAGCCGGTCCCGACACCGGCAAGCACGTTGCTGGCCCGGATCGGGCCGTTCACACTCAGGCTGCCGGCGGTTCGTACCGGGGTCAGGGCAAAGAGGGGCGTCGGATCGAAATCCTGTCCCAAAGAGGTAACCATCGAGGTGTTGCCGACATAGAAATAGCGGCTGGCGGCATTTCCGGTGGTGACCGCGCCGTTGAACAGGATATTGCCCGTGCCCAGCGCGATGATGTTTTCGCCGCTGGTGAGCGAACCGGCGTTGATCGTGCCGCCTGCGATAAAGCCGATATTGCGGGCGCCGGTCAGGTTGCCGACCTGAATATTGCCGGTCTGCGACAACAGGCCCACACTATAACTGGTAGTAGGCAAGGCACCTGCGGCATTGACATTGCCACCCGTGATGCTGCCCAGCGCCTCGATGGCGAACTCCAGCCCGGTCACGGCATTGCCGAACTGGACCGAACCGGCTGCTTCAAGCTCGGTATCCTGGCCAGACTGGATATCACCCAGCGCCATGTTGCCGGCGCGCGTATCCAGCACGATATAAGTGCCTGCCGTCAGATTGCCGATGGTCATGTTGCCGGCATTGACCAGCAGGTCGATATAGCCGTTGGTCGCGGTGACGGCAG
>NZ_LSIS01000255.1:0-298 GCF_001556365.1 Blastomonas sp. CCH1-A6
GCGCCCCTATCTCGGCCTGTGGCGCGGGCTCGAGGCGCGGATAGAGCGGGCGGTCTATTACGATCTGGTCGAGCTGGCGCTCGAGGAGGCTGGCGAGGCCGATACCAGCCTGCCGATCTGGAGCGACGGCACCTGCTTCCGGCTCGACCGGATCGAGGACGCATGAGCCTGTACGATCGCCTGGCCGAGGCGCTTGCCGTCAGCCAGGGCATGGAATCGATCGACGAGGCGCATATCCGGCCTGACCGGGGTGTGCACATTCCCGCCGCCGTGCTGATTGCGATCACCGACCGCCCGC
>NZ_LSIS01000256.1:0-2358 GCF_001556365.1 Blastomonas sp. CCH1-A6
CATAGGCGAGGCCGGTGTAGCGGCGGCTCGATCCCATGCGCGGGCTGATGTTGATCGCGTTGCCCGCGTTGCCCTCGGTAACCGGCGTGACATTGAGATAGCCCGCGAACTTGGAGGCGACACCCGAAACGCTGGACCACGCCAGCTCATCGTCAAACCAGATTTCGTAGATCGAATGGACCTTGTGGCTGGCGACGACGATGAAGCGGTGCAGGACGGTCTGGTTGTCTGTATATTCCTGGTCGCGGACATCGTTGGCGCCAGCGGTGTTGCCCCACACGATCTTGCGCGGGGTGCGCAGGTCGATGGTGCTGTTCAGGCGATCGATGTTGGCCGCGTTGACAGAAGGCGCCTTCGGGCGCTTTGCGAGCAGCGATGCGCCGATCGACAAGGCGGATGAGACGGTAAGCAGCGCACCGGCGCTGATGCCCGCGACTGTCGTGGAAAGTGCGCCCGCGATGCCGAACGCTGCTGCACCGCCGGTTGCGATGATGAGCGCCGCCGCGCCGACGACAGCCGCGCCGATCTTGAGGATCTTGCTCATACGGCCCAGACCTTGCGCCATTGGGCGCGCGGGACGTGGCTATAGCCGTCATCGGACAGGAACACGGCGACCGCGCCGACGCAGACACCGACCGCCTCGCCGTTGAACACGAGGTCTCCGCGCCGGGCAAAGCCGATCGGCCGCTCGGGATAGAAGCTGTCGAACGTGCTTTCGATATCGCCTGCACCGATGCGGCGGAGGGCGCGGGCCGCGCCTATCTCGGTGCTGTATCGCCCCCGGAAAGCCGCAGCATTGTCGATACCGGTCTGCGCCGCAGCCGCGCCCGCGCCGAACAGGCAGCAATCGTTGACGCCATACTCGAACGGCTCGGCTGCCTTCTGCGCCAGATACGACGCGAGATCGGCCTCCCATGTGGAGCGGCGCGCGGTCATAGGTCGTTCACCCGCGGGCCGTTGATGCCTCCCCCGTAACCGCCGCTATAGCCGCCGCCCCCGCCGATGATAGCGCCGGGGTTCTGCGTCAGGCCATTGGCGATCGCGATGGACGCGCGCGCGGACAGGTCGTCGGGGTCGTAGCGTTCCTGGTCGAGATAGGTGCGGTTGCTGGCTTGGCCGAACGCAGCGAGATAGGTCTCGATCGTAACGCGGATGATGCCGCCGTTCTCATCGCCCGCGAAGTCGAGCGCGGTCATGTAGCCTGTGTAATAGGCCTGAAACCCGCCTTCCTGCTCGTTCGCTGCGTTGCGGATGGTGCGCCACAGGCGCGCGACGCGGCCCTGCCAGTTGGTCGGATTGTCGAGCAGCTCGAGGATATCGTCGTCCAGCGGCGGCAAGCCACTCAGCTGCGCCGTCACGCGCTCGGACCCACCCTCACGAACGGAGACGGGCGAGATATCGACAAGGTCGCCGCCGATGCCCGTAAAGGTCTGGCCATCGAGATCGGGATCGCCGGTTCCATCGACGAGGAAGCTGGTGCCGGACGTGTTGCAGCGCACCGGGTCGCCGTTGATGTCGAGAAAGGCGAACCAGACCGGCTTGATGACCGGCGCGTCGAGCGCAGCGACGGCATCGATATCGGGGAGGCTCATTTCGCCTCCTCGACATCAAACTCGATCCCGGCGATTGCGTCCTGGTAGTTCAGGCCGGTGTTCGTGTTGGTGAGGGCGAGAGGGATGTACGGGGTCTTGGTCTCGACCTCGACATTGTTGGCCGGTATCTCTCCGAGCGCCGGGCCAAAGCGCGCGATGGCCTGGCCGCTGCTGTTGGTGACCATGTCCTCGGTCAGGCAGACGAGGCGCTTGTGTCCGCTGGGCAGCGGCACGGTCATGAAACAGCCAGCGGTGAGGATGGTCGTGGACGGCGTCATCCCGTCGAGCGAGAGCTCGTATCCGGGCGCGGGCGTGTTGTTGACGAGCGGCTTGGCCCCGCTGTGCGTCTGGCAGGGCAGGAACCACTTGAACCAGTTCTGCGGACCGCGCAGCGCGACCAGAAAGGCGCGCCACTTTCGTTCCTCTAGCTCGGTGGCAATATCCGGCACGATCAGCGATCCGGTCCAGTTCTCGCCGCCGGGAAGGCCAACGATCTTGCGCTTGCCGGTCCATGCCGATCGGTTGACGCGGCTCGGGAAATTCGGGGTCAGGCCCCTGATGACCATGGCGCTGTAGTCGGGGACGATGATCTCAATCACAGCTTGCGCCTGCTTGCCTGTCGCAGCGCCTCATTGACGCTGGCCTTGACGATGGGGTCTGATGCCTCTCGCACTATCTGGACGGAGAGCGGGCCAGCTACGGACACGATGCGGCCGTCGATATCCTCGGACAGCGAGATGGTGATGGTGCCGGAGATGGATTGCTG
>NZ_LSIS01000257.1:0-225 GCF_001556365.1 Blastomonas sp. CCH1-A6
CGAGCCAGAAGCCATCATATCCAATCTCGAAGCACAGGCGAATGGCGGCAGGTTCACCGATACGATCAGCGGCCTTGCACTCAAGATTGCGAAGGTGACTGATCAGTTCCGCGCTGTTCCCGGCAGGAATTGTCCGTAGCGAAGGCTTCGCCGCTCCTGGCGAGAGCGAAGCAACAAGCCAGTTGCGCTTGCTGAGCTCAACGCTGACAATGACAGAAGTCTTGG
>NZ_LSIS01000258.1:0-59948 GCF_001556365.1 Blastomonas sp. CCH1-A6
TCATCTAAACCTACAATGTCAAAGATCTCACCAAGACAAAAACAGCGGACAACCAACCCTCCCCGTTCTTTCGTCCGGGGGATTGGACATCCGTATCTGTTGGCGACCGAGGAAACGTCAGTGCGTCCCCGCCGGTGGAGCGGCCTATATGGGGTGATGTGAGTCGGGTCAAACCCTTTTTGCAGATTTTTTTCAGGCAGCGGAATTTTTCCGGCCCTGGTGTGGGACCGGAGCCGCGCTGCCATGGCTTTCAGGCCTCACCCTCTCCGCGCTGGAGGCCGATACTCCCGTAAACCCACCCCGCGCGAAACGGTTGCTAAAGCCGCGTTTGCATCCGCGCAAATATTATGTCATTCGCCATGCCATAATAATCCTGGCTTTGGGAGATGTCATGCAGGTCTTGAGAACGCCGGATGCGCGATTCGCCGCCATTCCCGATTTTCCCTTCGCAGCGCATTATGCCGAGATCGCTGACCCGACCGACGGCACCCGGCTTCGCGTGCATTATGTCGACGAAGGACCGCGAGAGGCTCCTGTCGTGCTGATGATGCATGGCGAGCCGAGCTGGTGCTATCTCTATCGCTTCATGATCGGCCCCGTGGCAGACGCCGGTTATCGCGTCCTTGCTCCCGACCTGATCGGTTTCGGCAAGTCGGACAAGCTCGCGAAAAAGAGCGACTATAGCTATGCGCGCCATGTCGCCTGGATTCGCCGCTGGATCGAGAAGCTCGACCTTAGGAACATCACGCTCGCGTGCCAGGACTGGGGATCGCTGATCGGCCTCAGGCTCGTCTCGGAAATGCCCGAGCGGTTCAACGGCGTGGTGCTTTCCAATGGCGGCCTGCCTGCGGGCCAGGATGCGCCGCGCGCCTTTGCGATCTGGCGGGCCTTTTCCAAATACAGCCCGGTGTTCCCCATCGGCAGGATCATCGCCAGGGGCACGGCGCGCACGCTCTCCGATGCCGAGATCGCCGCTTATGACGCCCCCTTCCCCAATGGCCGATACAAGGCGGGCGCGCGCATTTTCCCAAGTTTTGTGCCTTTGGGGCCGAATGTCGCGGTGCCCGATCAGCTGAAAGCCTGGGAGGTGCTCGACCGCTGGGAGAAGCCGTTCCTGTGCTGCTTCAGCGACCGCGACCCCATCACCCGCGGCGGCGACGCGCTGTTCGTCGGTCGCGTGCCGGGGACCAGAGGGCAGAATCACTGCACGCTGAGCGGCAGTCACTTCATCCAGGAGGACGATCCACAGGGGTTCGTGCGGTGCATTCTCGACGTGGCGGGGCAAGCGCGGGGATAGGCTCGGTTGGCACATCGATCGACCCGATCTGCGCGGTCGCTACAAAGGTTTGAAATTGGATAGCTGAAGTCGCGTGGGGATCAGACGTTCAGGCACTCTTATTGGAGCCAACCCTCGAACGTCGGGGCGCTACGAGAATGCTCCATGACGTGAAGAGTATGGTTACGCGCTACAATCACCCAGTGCCGAAAGTCTGTAACTGCCAATGTCCCGTTACGCTCCACCACTTCACGCAACCAGGGCGAGCCGAGAACTTCCAAAAAGGGCCAACAACCTCCGTAGGGGACAGGTTTGACCAAGGCAGGAACTTCGACCTTCATGCCGTTGAGATAGTCAGAGAATTCGTCAAACGACATGAAGGCATAAGTGTTGCTGAACGACAGAACAATCCCCTTCGTTGGGGGGTTTAGTTCAGTGGGGTAAAGACCCTGAAGAATCAGAGACCCGCTGCTGCTCCAGATAAGATTGAAAGCGCTGAGCGGCAGTTCCGGAGCGTGATCGACGGGGCTCCAGCGAATTACAGTTGCAGTCGTCATTGAAAGCTTTTGGATGGTAAAGCCAGTGAAGGCAACGGTGTCGTTTCCGGATCGAATTATCTTATCGTTAAAGGTTCACACGTCCACTACCTCCGCTCAGCCAGAGCTTGTCGAAGGCCCCGCTATATGGCCAGCGTCGGCGCGGGTCCTTCGACTTCGCGGGCTGACGCCCGCTGCTCAGGATGAATGCGGGTGGTAAGGCTTAAGATGCCAACGAAAGTCCAGCCTCACCCCTCGATCAAATCCAGATACGCCACCACATCATTGTCGGTGGCGATGAACAGGCCTTCCTGCACTTCCGCCGGTTCGAGTTCGGCGAGGCGCAGCGCTTCGGACAGTGGGCCGTAGAACAGGGTGGACGCCGCGCCGCCCTCGGCCTCGCCGTCGAGATGGTAGAGGCGGACGCTGACCTGATCGGATGTCGAGCGCATCAGTCCTGCTCCCGCTTCGCGCCATCGAGCAGCCGCAACGCGCGCGCCTGCTCGCTCGCATGACTCAGACGCTCGGCCTTGGTGCGACCGAACTTGGCGCGGTTGGCAGCGGCGGTGGCTTCGCCCTGCTTGCGTTTGATGGCCTTGCGCGCCTGTCTGAGGTTGATGATCTCGGCCATGGTCAGCCCCCCTGCCCTGTCTGCTCCGACATTTCGATGAAGTCGCGCGCCAGATCGCGCTCGGCCCGATCGGCAAAGGTCTGGTCGATATCGGGAGCCCGGCCAAACATGAAAAGCATGCACCACAAGGCAAAGCGTTCGCCCGGGACCGTCGTCAGTCCGAGATCGACCTGCATCCGCTCGATCGCTGCATCCACCGCCTGCGGGACAATGGCGGCGGGATCGCGGGTGCCGAAATAGCGTTCGAGCTGGTCTTCAAAGGTCATGAACGACCTTTAGGCTGCATCGGGATCCTTGTGCAACCAGTCGGCATGGCGCGGCGCCTTCTTGGTGCGGCTCCACTCGTCGAGCATCAGCGGCGCGACGCGCTTCAACTCCTCGTAATGCTCGGGCTTGCCGATATTGCAAGCGAGCTCGACGCGGTGGCCATTGGGGTCGAAGAAATAGATCGAGCGGAAGATGCCGTGAAAGGTTGGCCCCAGCACATCGATGCCCAGCCCCTCGATATGCGCCTTGGCCGCGAGCAATGCGTCCATGTCGCGCACCTCGAAGGCGATATGCTGCACCCATTCGGGGGTGTTGGCATCGCGGCCCATTTCGGGCTGCTGCGGCAGTTCGAAAAAGGCGAGCACATTGCCGCCGCCGCAATCGAGGAACACGTGCATATAGGGATCATAGGCCCCGGTCGACGGCACATGGTCTTCGGAAAAGGCGCTGGTATAGGTCATGCCCAGCACCTTCTCGTACCATTCGACCGTCTCTTTCGCGTCCTTGCAGCGATAGGCGACGTGATGGATGCGCGACAGCGCGAAGGGCGCGGTCATTCCGCCGGTTCCTGCACCTTCAGCACGCCGCGGCGCAGCTGGTCTTCCTCGATCGACTTGAACAGGGCGGTGAAATTGCCGTTGCCGAAGCCCTCATCCTTCTTGCGCTGGATGAACTCGAAGAACACCGGGCCGATCTGCGGCTGACCGAAAATCTGCAGCAGCAGGCGCGGATCGTTGTTCTCGGTCGATCCGTCGAGCAGGATACCGCGCGACTGCAGTTCCTCGACCGGCTCGCCATGGCCGGGCAGACGCTCTTCGAGCGCCTCGTAATAGGTTGCGGGCGGCGGCGCCATCAGCGGCGCACCCAGCGCCTTGATGCGGTCGAGGCACGCGATCAGGTCGTCGCAGATGAAGGCGATATGCTGGATGCCCTCACCATTATAGGCACGCAGGAACTCGTCGATCTGGCCGCCGCCCTTCGCGCCTTCCTCGTTCAAGGGGATGCGGATGCGGCCGTCGGGCGCGGTCATCGCGCGGCTGGTGAGGCCGGTATATTCGCCCTTGATGTCAAAGAAGCGGATCTCGCGGAAGTTGAACACGCGCTCGTAGAACTTGGCCCAATGGTCCATGCGGCCGCCATAGACATTGTGGGTCAAGTGATCGATCATCTTGAAGCCCGCGCCGACGGGGAAGCGATCGACGTTCGGCAGATATTCGAAATCGATATCGTAGATCGACAGCGCATCGGGATTGTCGAGCGTGGCATAGCGGTCGATCAGATAGATGATCGCGCCACCGATGCCGCGGATCGCGGGAAGGCGCAGCTCCATCGGGCCGGTCTTGGTTTCCACCGGCTCCGCGCCGCGCGCCAGCGCTTCCTTATAGGCGTCGCGCGCATTCTTGACGCGAAAGCCCATGCCGCAGGCCGAAGGACCATGCTCGGCGGCGAAATAGGCTGCCGGGCTGGCGGGCTCGTAATTGGCGATCAGGTTGATATCGCCCTGCCGCCAGAGGTGGACGTCCTTCGAACGATGCTGCGCGATGCGGGTGAAGCCCATCGCGGTGAACACCGGCTCGAGCAGGCCCTTTTCGGGCGCGCAGAATTCGACGAACTCGAACCCGTCCAGGCCCAAGGGGTTTTCGAAAAGGTCAGCCATTGCCGCGCACTCCTGCAGGATATCTGTTCTGCCCAAACGATAGCACACCCCAAACTGGTGTCAAATGAAACCATCTGATTGCGGCGAACACGCGCGCCGAAGCGGGTCCCGCAAGGCGGGCTGGATCACTGTGTATAGCGATTTTGGAAAATGGCGCGCCCGGAACGATTCGAACGTCCGACCCTCAGATTCGTAGTCTGATGCTCTATCCAGCTGAGCTACGGGCGCGTTGGAGGGCTGCCAATAGTCAGCGAAGATAGGCTTGGCAACACCTTTTTCTGCCATTTCGAAAAATCATGCACCGACCGGCTGTCCATCCAGGGATTGCGCGATGATCGCCAGGAGGGGAAGGTCTGCAGGCGGCATCGGCAGCTGGTATAATTCGTCCACCGTCGCCCAGCGCAAGGCGGTGGCGTGGAGCGCCCGCGGTTCGCCCGCCCAGACGCGGCACCGGAACAGCAGCAGGATCAGGTGGCGCTGGCCGAGCGAGGCGCTGGCAAAGGTCATCGGCTCGCACTCTTCCGGCAGAATCGCGATTCCGAGCTCCTCGGCGAGCTCGCGCGCCAGGGCCTGTTCCGGCGTCTCGCCTGGTTCGATCTTGCCGCCGGGGAACTCCCACAGCCCCGCCATAGCAGTTCCTTCGGGGCGCTGCTGCACCAGGATGCGGCCCTCGGCATCGAGCATGAGCCCCGCCACAACGGGGAAGAGTGTCGGATAATTTTCCATTGGATCGGCGCGCCTTAACTTTTTGGTAAGTCGAATTTGCAAAATTGCGAGGGGGGCAGATGGGACCCCGGCCATTTTACGGAAGCACCATGCTGCACTTTCTGACTCTCTTGGCCAGATCAAAGCGCGGCGCAACCGCAATCGAATATGGCCTGATCGTGGCCCTTATCGGCATTACCATCATCGTTTCGATGAGCTCGATGGCCAGCAAGACCATCGGGATGTGGGATTTTGTCGAGGAGAAGATCGTCCCGAAGGAAGAGTAAGTGTCGGAATTTCAGACAGCCCGGCCACTCTTAGGAAAATGGAAAGCTTTTTGATCTAACCCCAAACCGTCCAATCTCAATTCGCCAGATCGGACGGGGAAGTGAAGACCTCGAACAGGAGACCTGACATGAAGACCATTCGCAATCTTTTCGCCGACAAGAAGGGCGCAACCGCCATCGAGTACGGCCTGATCGCCGCTCTGATCGCCGTCGCCGCGATCACCGCCATGAGCTCGCTGGGTACCAACCTGTCGACCACCTTCAACACCGTCAGCTCGAAGCTGACCACTCAGTCGGCTGGTGGCAGCTCCGGCGGCACCAGCGGCGGCACCAGCGGCGGCAGCACCAGCACCGGCGGCTGAGCCCTGGCTCAATCGACAAGGAAGGGCGGCAGCAATGCCGCCCTTTTTTGTGCCCTCAGTACGTTACCAGCTTGACCTTCTGCCCAGGCGCCAGCGCCGCGTTACCGGACAGGCCGTTGAGCGCCAGGAAACGCTCGACCTTCAGATCGTCATAGGCCATGCGCGCGGCCAGCCGCTGCACGGTATCGCCGCGGGCCACGGTGACCACACGCACGCGCCGCGGCCTGATCTGCGCAGCCTCGGCGCCTGCCAGCCGCTGTACGCTCTGGAACATCGGCGCAAACACATCGGCGCGGCCAGCCGGGGTCAGCGCGACGAAATGATAGGCCCGGTTGTTGGCAAAGGCATAGGCGAACACCGTCACATCGACGAGTTGCCGGTTGGCGTTGACGCGCGCAGTCGCATAGGCGGCGGGGATACCGTTGACCGTCGTCCGCTGGATCTGCCCATAATTGATTCGCTGATTGCTGCTGCCAAGCCCCGCAAAGGCCTGGTCGACATAGCGTGACAGGTCACCCGAATATTGGCCGAGCGTGAACTGCGCCTGGGCGGACTGACCGTTGATCGTCACCGCGCTGGTGCCGTTCTGCATGGCAAAGCCCTGAGGCACAGCGAATTTGAGGCCCAGCTCTGGATGGAGGAACTGGCGCCCCTGAACAACGCCCTGTTTCGGATCGTCGCCATAGAGCAGCCCGTCGAGACGGCTGAGAAAGACGTCGCGGTTGCGCGTGCTGCCGCTGAACTTCTGCGCCACCGTCGCTGCGCGGCTGACGCGGCGCGCCGGATCGGGATGGGTGCTTGCCCATTCGGGCACCGAACGGGCATCGCCGCCCTGCGAACGCACGTCGATCGCCTGCTGCGCCGCGAGCGAAGCCAGCATCGTCGACAATGCCAGCGGATCGTAACCGGCCTGGCTCAGATAGCGCACGCCGAGATCGTCGGCCTCTTCTTCCTGCTTGCGCGAATATTTGAGCGTCAGCAGCTGCGAACCGGTGCCGAAAATCTGCTGGCCGATCTGGCCTGCCGCGCCGTCACCGAGCAGCACCGCCGCGCCGATCTGCCCCAGCAGGCCGATAATGCTGTTGCGCTGCGCCGCCTTCTGGCGCTTTTCCGAATGGCGCGCGGCGACATGGCCGACCTCGTGGCCCAGCACCCCGGCCAGCTCGGCCTCGTCGTTCATCAGCGCCATCAGCTGGCGCGTCACATAGACATAGCCCCCGGGAATCGCGAAGGCGTTGTTCACCGGGCTGTTGAGCAGGGTGACGGTGAAATCGTCGCGGGCATTGCCGAGACCCGACTGGACCGCAATGCCCTTGCCCACCTGCACGACATAGCTGGTCTGCGGCACCTGATAGGCCCCGCCGAACTCCTCGAGCAGCTTGGGGTGCACTTCCGCGCCCTGGCGCTTTTCCTGGGCGGTTATCGCCTGGGCCTGCATCGCCAGCGCTTCCGCCCGGGGCGCGACGGACTGGCCGATGAGCGCGATGGTGCCAGCACCAGCCGCCGCCATGATTGCCAGATGCTTGAACCGTGCCGCCATATCGCTCTCCCTTATCGTCTCCGGCCATGCCAGTTGATGCGCATCATGCCGCCAGGCACGCGCAGGATCAAATGGCGATGCCCGCACAACGATGCGATCGCCGAGCGGTTGCGACGATTTTACGTGAACGTCAGAGCGCGCCGATCGCCAGGAAGCGGGCTTCGCGCGCGGCCCTGAGTTCGGCGGGGCTCAGCTTCTTGAGGCCTTCCAGCTCCTCGCGGATGGCCTTGCCCAGCTCTGCAATCGCCTGGGCCTGGTCGCGATGCGCGCCGCCGACCGGCTCCTTGACGATCCGGTCGATGACATTGAGCCGCTTGAGGTCCGCTGCGGTCACCTGCATCGCCTCGGCCGCATCCGCGGCCTTGTCGGCGGTGCGCCACAGGATCGAGGCGCAGCCTTCGGGCGAGATCACCGAATAGACGGCGTGTTCGAACATCAGCACGCGTTCGGCCGAGGCCAGCGCCACCGCACCGCCCGAGCCGCCCTCGCCGACGATCGCCGCAACCATCGGCACACCCAGCGTCAGGCAGCGTTCGGTCGAGCGAGCGATCGCCTCGGCCTGGCCGCGCTCTTCGGCCTGGACGCCGGGAAAGGCACCCGATGTATCGACCAGGGTCACCACCGGCAGGCCGAACCGGTCGGCCAGGTCCATCAGTCGGATGGCCTTGCGATAGCCCTCGGGCTTGCCCATGCCGAAATTGTGCCGGATGCGGCTTTCGGTGGTGTCGCCCTTTTCATGGCCGATCACGACGACGCGCTGCTCGCCCATCCGGGCAAAGCCGCCCATGATCGCCTTGTCGTCGGCAAAGGCGCGGTCGCCCGCCAGCGGCAGGAAATCGTCGAACATGCCCGCCACATAATGCTTGAAATGCGGCCGCGCCGGATGGCGGGCGACCTGAGTCTTCTGCCACGGGGTCAGGCCCGCATAGGTCGAGGCCAGCAGCTTGCGCGACTTGGCGGCGAGGCGTTCGATCTCGCTCTCGATATCGATCTCGCCCGTATCGGCGGTTTCACGAAGCTCTGCGATGCGCGCATCGAGCGCGGCGATCGGCTTTTCGAATTCCAGATAGCTTGTCATGCTCATGACGCAATCGCCTAGCCCTGCCGCCGCCGCTCGGCAAGATTCATCTTCGCGAGCGGATGGCGGCGGTTGACCAGCTCGACGAGGCGGCGGCTGTCGACATGGGTATAGATCTGCGTCGTCGCGATATCGGCATGGCCCAGAAAGGTCTGCAAGGTCCTGAGATCCGCGCCGCCTTCGAGCAGATGCGTGGCAAAGGCGTGGCGCAGCACATGCGGGCTGACACGCGCAGGATCGATTCCGGCGCTGGCGGCAAATTCCTTGATCAGCTGGTAGAGCCGGATACGGCTGATATGCCCGGTGCGCGAAGGGAACAGCCAGCGCGGATTGGACGAAGGCACCGCCAACCAGCGCTGCAGCGCTTCGCGTGCGCGCCCCGATATTGGCACCAGCCGCTGCTTGCCCCCCTTGCCGGTGATCGCCAGCAGCGGCCGTCCGGCGAGCGCCGCGCTGCGCGGCAGGCCGACCAGTTCGCTGGCGCGCAACCCCGATCCGTAAAGCAGTTCCAGCAGGGCGAGCAGGCGGATGTCGGCAGCGCGCGCCTCCGGGGCGGCAGCGCGCTCCTCGGCGAGCGCGAACAGCTGCGCGATCTCGTCATGACTCAGGATCTTCGGAAGCGGGCGCTGCACCTTGGGCCGCGCCAGCATGGCCTGCGCTTTCCGGGCATCGACGCCCAGCCCCTCGTCTTCCAGGAAGGCGAAGAAGCCGCGCAACGACGAGCTCTTGCGTGCCAGGCTGCTGGCAGCGAGTGAGCGCCAATGATGGTCGAGCGTCGTGCGCGCGGTCTCGTCGGCTTGCGCCAGCCGACCGCCCAGAATTTCGGACGCCTGTTCGAGATCGCGACGATAGGCTGCCAGTGTGTTTGCGGAAGCGCCGCGCTCGGCCGCCAACATTTCCAGGAAGCGGTCGATCAGCCAGGCGTCTTCGCTGCCCACCGATCAGGCGCGGCTGACGGCTTCGGCTGCAATCATCCGCGCTTCGGCCTGGCGTCCCACCGTGCGCAGCGCCGCCACGACATGATAGAGCTGGCGCGGGGTCATCGCCGACCAGTCATTGCCCTGCATGCCCATGCCGACCAGCAGCGTCACCAGCCCGTCATTGCCTTCAGCGGCAGCAGCGGCAATCGCGCGGGTCCAGCGGGTTTCGCCGCCGAAACCGATGCCCAGGTCCTCTGCGAGCGAATCGCGGTCAGCACTGCTCAGCCGTCCCAGCCCGGCAAGACCAGCGACCAGAAACGCGCTCTTGCGCGCCTCATTGCTCTGGTCATTGTCGAAAAAGCTGCTGACATCGGACGCGGCGACCTGCGCGCGTCCCGGAACCGCGACCGCAAGCACCGCCCAGCCGAGGCTGCCTTCTTCCGCGACCGACCGCCAGCGCGCCGCGCTGGTGTCGAAGCCTGCCGAGACCATGGAGACGATCAGATCGTCGGCATAATCCGCCAAATCCTCCGACGGCACGACACGCGCCGCTGCATGTGCGGTCAGGATATGCGCCGAATAGCGGACAAAGGCGTTTTCCGACCGGTCCCAGAGCGCACGCATCGCGCGGACCCGGTCATCGGCATCGGTCGCGACATAGGCCGTGCGCAGCAGCGCCATCCGGTCGCGCAGCGCTTCGTCGGTGCCCGGATCGTCGAAGGTGGCGCCGTAGAGATCGACCATATCGGCGCTCGACAGCATACCCATGGCCGCCGCGACATCGGCGGCCTGCACGCGCGAGGCGAGCGGGGCCATCGGAGCGCGTGCGCGCCAAGCCTGGAAATTGCGGTCGGCGCGCGCATAGAGCGCCTCGGGCGGCTCGATCCCGGCGGTCAGCGCCAGGCCGAAGCGCCAGCGGGTGAGTTGATCGACATCGTCCCATTGCACCGTGACCGCGCGCCTGCCGTTGAGGCTCGCACCGACGATCTTCTCGGCGAGCACGACATCGATGCGGTCCATCGCACCCTGCCGGCGCGCCCGGTCGATCTGCTCGCGCGCTGCACTGCCCTCACCCGAAAAGCCCGAACACATCGCGCGGATCAGCTGCCACTGGTTGCCCTTGGCGCTCTCTCCGGCAAAGGGCAGCAGCGGGCACATGCCGAGCGGATCGGCCGACGCGACATAGCTGTCGAGCGCGACATTGAGCAGGCGTGGCGTCGCGGCCGGCGGATCGACCGCCTGCACCATGCGCACCGCGCCATCGGCCGAACCGATGCGCAGCAACAGCGCTGCGCGTTCTGCGGCCCAATTGGCGCCATTGAGGCCCTGCGGGGTCGCAAGTTCGCTCAGGAGGAGCTTCTGCAGGCCGAGCGAGGCCCAGCGAGACACGATGCGGCCGCTGGTCCTGCGCACCAGCGTCTGCGCGTAAAGCCCACCGATATTGCCCAGCGAGGAGGCCGCAAACCCGCCATTGGCCTGGGTCAGCGGTCCGATCAGATCGAGCGAGCGCCGCGCACTCGGCGGCAGTGACTGGGTCAGTGCAATCTGTGCTTCAAGCTCTTCCTGCAGCTTGGCGAGTTCCTCGCTCAGCTCCTCGTCGGTCGGCGCATCCTGGCCGGCGAGCGTCGGCAGCGGCGCGGTCGGCAATGGCACGGCCGTGCCAGGGACCGGCGTAACCGTACGACCCGGCTCGGCAGGAGGCGGCGGCTCGGACTGCGAAGGCGCGGGCGCGGGATCGTTGAAGCCTGGCGGAAGCAGCGATTCAGGCGCCTCGTTCTGCCCGATCACCGGCGCGGAAACAAACGCCAACGCCAGCAGGCTGACACAGCCCAGCACCATCCCCCGCCGCATGAATTCAGCCCTCGGACTGGGTGGAGCCGGCAGCGGCTCCGCTCTTGGCCGCAGCAGGCAGCGGGATCGACTTTTCGACGCGCTGGGTCGGCACCTCGCCACCACGCGACCATGCCAGAGCCAGCAGACCGATCAGGGCAACGGCGATCAACACCAGAATGATCGGGCCCTTGGGCCGCCTGCGCCGTGCATAATTCTGTCCGATAATGGCCATAGCCAGGATATTCTCCGTCCAAGTCAAGATAACTTGCGCCACCGCCTAGCCTATTTATAGGCTGCGCGGCAATGCTGCAGAACCGAAAATCAGACCCTGCGCGGCTGGCCGGGGATATCATGCGATGGCTCGACCGGCCGCTGGTGCTGGTGGGGTTGATGGGCGTGGGAAAGTCGACGGTCGGCAAGCGGCTGGCAAACGATCTTGGCATCGGCTTTGTCGATGCCGACGAGGAGATCGAGAAGGCCGCGCACATGACCATTGCAGAGATTTTCGAGCGTTTTGGCGAGCCCTATTTCCGCGATGGCGAGCGCCGGGTGATTTCACGGCTGATCGACGGACAGCCGCGCGTGATCGCCACCGGCGGCGGCGCGTTCATGAACGAGGAGACGCGTGCGCTCATCCTGTCGGGTGCCATCGCGATCTGGCTCGATGCCGATATTCGCACGCTGGTCGAGCGAGTCAGTCGGCGCAATACCCGGCCGCTGCTGCGCAACGGCAATCCGGCCGAGGTGCTCACCCGCCTGGCCGAACAGCGCAACCCCATATATGCGGAGGCACAGATCCATGTGCGCAGCAAGGATGGGCCGCACCACCGCACCGTTACAGCAATATTGGAAGGACTGGCTCGATGGCACGGCTGAATATCGCGCTGGGCCAGCGCAGCTATGACATTCTGGTGGAGGCCGGTGCGCTTGCCCAGATCGCTGGGCATATCGCACCATGGACGCGCCGCGGGCGGACGCTCTGGATCAGCGATTCCCACGTCGCCGCACATCACTGGCCGCGCATCGAGGCGCAGCTCGCCAGCGCCGGCGTCGAGGCGCATCTGCATATCGTTCCGGCGGGCGAAGCGAGCAAGAGCTGGTCAGAACTGGCGCACCTGATCGACTGGCTGCTCGCGATGGGCGTGGAGCGCAGCGACACCATCTTCGCACTGGGCGGCGGCATGATCGGCGACCTGACCGGTTTTGCCGCCTCGATCGTGAAACGCGGCTGCGATTTCGTGCAGGTACCGACGACTCTGTTGGCGCAGGTCGACAGTTCGGTCGGCGGCAAGACCGCGATCAACACCAAAGCGGGCAAGAATCTGGTGGGCACCTTCCACCAGCCAAAATTCGTGCTGATCGATCCGCAGGTGCTGGGCACCCTGCCCTCGCGCGAGATGCGCGCTGGCTATGCCGAGGTCGTCAAATACGGGCTGATCGACGATGCGCCGTTCTTCGACTGGTGCGAAGCGAACGGACAGGCCGTACTGGCGCAGGATTGCGCTTCGCTGGAGCATGCGATCGTCACCTCGGTGGCCGCCAAGGCGCGGATCGTCGGCGAGGACGAGCGCGAAACGAAGGACCGGCGTGCGCTGCTCAACCTTGGCCACACCTTCGGCCATGCGCTCGAGGCTGATACCGGCTTTGGCGAGCGGCTGCTGCATGGCGAGGCGGTCGGAGTCGGCATCGTGCTGGCGCTGCGGTATTCGGCGCGGCGCGGTCTGTGCGAAACGCGCGATGCTGACCGGGTCGCAGCGCATCTGGCAGCCTGCGCGATGCCGGTGACGCTTGCCGATGCTGGTGTCACCGCCGATGGCAATGCGCTGGTCGACCATATGCGCCACGACAAGAAGATGTCGGGCGGCACCCTGCCCTTCCTGCTGCTGCGCGGGATCGGCAGCACCTTCGTCGCGCATGATGTCGAACTAGACGACGTGGCGCAATTCCTCGACGAACAGCACCGCGTCGCCGCACCGGCGCCGTCCTTGTAAACCTTCTCTTTAGGACGATGCGCTAGAAGGCGGGTGTGGGGGCAGACCGCGCGTCTGCCTGCCACACCTTTGCCTCGAGCCAGCGGAGCCTTGAACGCGTGTCGTTTATCCAGCCAGGAGCCTTTGATCGCGCCCAGCCCGAGGCGGCTCCGCCGCGCTCGCTGGAAGCCGCGCTCGCTCTGGGCATGAGCGACACCCATGTGTTTGTCGCGCGTCTGGCGGATCGAGTCGCCCCGGCGCGGCCGATGGACCTGGCCGATGCCGCCCATTTCCTGTGCCTGCTTCACGGCCGCTATCCTGGCCTGATCGATTATGCCGCGACGCGCAGCGCCGATCCGCAGGTCGGCAAATGGCTCGCGCGGGCGTGCGAGGCCTTTGTCGGCGAACGCGCGCTGCTCACCAAGCTCACCGTCGCCGCCGGGCCGATCACGAGCACGCCGGGACAGGACAAGTGCACGCCGGCGATCATCAACCTGCGCGGCGCGCTCAATGCGCTGTCCCAGTCGGACCGGCAGGGCTGCGCGCTGGGTGCAGCCTTTGCCCTGGTGCTCGATTGGCATATCATCCGTGACGTGCTCGACGTTATCGCCCAGCGGACCGGTCTCGAGCCGCGCCCCTCCACCCTGCCCTCGCGCGAGGAGACTCTGGACCTGGCGGCCATGATCGGCAGCGACCGCTCCATCGGTCGCGCGATGGGCTTCGGCGCATCGCAGATGCTGGTACAGCACCGCACCTTCTGGGACATGCTGGCCGATCGCGCCGAAGCGCGCCGTCAGCAGGACGGGCTCTGATCCGCAAAGCGCCTGCGCCCGGCAGAGCCAGACTGACGCAAACGTAAACGTAAAGTCGAAATCGTTGTCGCGGCTTGCCAAGCCCGCGCAAGCCCCTTATCGCTTAAACGCACAGTTAATAGCGGCAGGAAGGCGAGGCTCATGCGTTTTGAAGGCACCAGCGACTATGTTGCAACCGACGACCTCAAGGTAGCGGTCAATGCCGCGGTTGCGCTGCGCCGCCCATTGCTGGTCAAGGGCGAGCCCGGCACCGGCAAGACCGTGCTGGCACACCAGATCGCGGCAGCTGCCAATGCCCCGCTGATCGAATGGAATATCAAGTCGACCACCAAGGCGCAGCAGGGCCTGTACGAATATGACGCGGTCGCCCGCCTGCGCGACGGCCAGCTGGGCGACGAGCGCGTCCACGACATCGCCAACTATATCAAGAAGGGCAAGCTGTGGGAGGCTTTCACCTCGCCCCAGCTGCCGGTGCTGCTGATCGATGAGATCGACAAGGCCGATATCGAGTTCCCCAACGACCTGCTGCAGGAACTCGATCGGATGGAATTCTACGTCTACGAGACCAAGGAACTGGTGAAGGCGCAGGAGCGTCCGATCGTCGTCATCACCTCGAACAACGAGAAGGAACTGCCCGACGCGTTCCTGCGCCGCTGCTTCTTCCACTATATCAAGTTCCCCGATCGCGAGACGATGCAGGCGATCATCGACGTGCACTTCCCCGGCATCCAGAAGATCCTGGTGCAGAAGGCGCTCGAGATCTTCTACGACGTGCGCGAGGTGCCCGGCCTCAAGAAGAAGCCCTCGACCAGCGAGCTGCTCGACTGGCTGAAGCTGCTGCTGCACGAGGACATGCCGCTCGAGGTGCTGCAGTCGCGCGACCCCAGCAAGGCGATCCCGCCGCTGCACGGCGCGCTGCTCAAGAACGAGCAGGACGTAATGCTGTTCGAACGCCTCGCCTTCATGGCGCGCCGCAACAGCTGATCTTCGGACCTTTGTCAGGGTGCGGTTTCGGCCTTGTCCGGTTCCATCGCGAACCGCACCCGTTCGACGCAGCCGACTGCGCCTGTCCCTGCCTTCACTCGCGCAGACCGCAACACCACCGTCGCCTGGGTCCCGAAATCTGCGCTCGGCTGGCTGGCCTTGACCTGTACATTGTTGATTTCACCCCAGGGGGCGACATCATAGGTCACCACCGCCCATCCCTCGATAGCCCGGCGACGATAGGGCTCGGGAAAGCGCAAAACAGGCGGGGTTGCCCAATCGCGACGTTCCGGACAGGTAGCACCGGCAGGCCGGAACGCGTCCTCTTCTGGTGCCGGTGGCGCAGGCAGCGTGCCGGCGGAGCGCCAGTAAGAGAATCGGCACCCCGTAAACGCTCCCGACCAGTATCGCGTCTCGGCTGTTGCAGCCCGGCTGGCCTCATCGAGCGCAGCATTGCCCGAACTGGCAAGCGTCTCGATATTGATCGATGCTCCATCCTGTCCGACGTCATAGCCAACCATCGACCAGTCCCGGACGCCAGGCTCCGCAGGGATCGCGCGAAAATTCGGAAATGCCCGGTTGCGCAGGCCCGCCACCGAGTCGCCCTTGCATGTTCCGGTTTCATAAATACGTTTCCAGGCCTCGGGAGGTAGAGGACCGGAGACCGGATTGGCAGCATATGCCATCAGCGCCGATAGCGGCGCATCATCGATCGCCGTCAGTTGAGGCGAATAGACGATCGTGCAGCCCGTTTTCGCCTGGCCCGGCCTGAACCGGGTGGCGGCCAGCGCCGGTCCCAGATCATCCGCTATGCCAAAGGGGATCGCCGCATCCCCCTTGCGAATGGCCAGGGGCCTACCATTGGCGTCTATGTCGAATGTAAAACTGACAGGCGCGTACTTTGCGCTGTTGGGGTAGACCCTCTGCAGCCAGGGTCGCTCGATCCGAACGACACTCGCAGCCGTGCCGCCGCAATTCACATCCCCTGGCGTCCACGATAGCAGCGATGCGGCAGCGGGAGCAGGTGACGGCGCAATCACGATCGGCGGTGGCGGCACCGCGACGGCAGATGGCAAGGGCAAGGCGAGCGCGAAAAGTCTGATCATGCCCGGAAGGGTGCCACGCCCGACGTTGATTGACGAGCGTTCTCATGCGTCCGGCCGCGTAGAATGCGGCGAGATGAAACCGCTCTGGCGGCAGTTCATGGTTCAGCGGATATAAGCCAGCTCGAAATTGCCCCAGTAGCGGCCCTTGATCCACAGCGGCACGAAGATGTTGCGCAGGATGCAGCCGTCGCTGGCGGTCGGCTCGAAGCGATAGACCGCAGCATAATAGCGGTCGTGCTTGTGCGCGATGGCGCCCATGGTGGTATGGTCGAGGACGATCATCCGGTTGCGGCAATGTGCGGCGTCATGCTGGTGATCGCCGGTCGGCTGATGCGAACGCTCGCTGATATGGGTCGGCAGATAGCCGTCCTCGTTCGATATCACCGCACCATAGGCATGGTTGTCCTGGCCCCAGAAGCGGTCGAGAATCGGGCGGATGCGTGCGTCGGCAAAGTCGTTGAACCGGTTGTCGAAACGGTTCAGGCCAGGTTCGCCGCGCGGGCGATAATCGCGGTCGAAGACATCCGCCTCGGTGATCTGACCTCCATCGATCGCTGCCTCGATAAGGTCCCTGATCTCGTCGCAGGTCGAGACCGCCAGTTCGACAAAGGGATTGTCGCGGTGCGACAGCCCGGTGTGGAGCAGCTGGTTGAAGACGACATTGGACAGCCCTTCGAGCGCATTGCTCTGGCTGAGCGCATCGTCGAGCTGGTTGCTGCACCCGGCGACATCTTCCATGAAGACGAACAGATTGTCGCACAGTTCGCCCGTATCGGATCGAACGCCGGTGCTAGAATCGGCGATCGCATCCGCCTTTGCAGCGACTTCGCGCATCATGTTGCCGGCCTGGCGGATGGTGACGTCGATCGTTTCCAGGTGCCGCTGCGCGCTGCGGCTCTGCTCGACACCCCGTTCGACCTGCGCCATGAAATGCCCGGCCTCGGTGCTGAGCGAATGCATCGTCCCGGCGATCCGGTCCGTGACCTGGCGGGTGTCCTGCGCCAGCTTCTTCACCTCGGCAGCGACGACGGCGAAGGTCGCGCCGGCGGCGCCAGCGCGTTCGGCCTCGATCGCGGCGTTGAGCGCGAGCATGTTGGTCGAGCGCGCGATCGCATCGATCGTCCGGCTGGCCAGGATCACGTCGTCCATCGCATGGGCAAAGCGCTTGACGTCTTCCCCGAGGCCCTGGATCAGCGAGATCAGATCGTGCAGCTCGAGCGCCGAGACCTGCATGGTATCGGAACCCTCGGCAAGGTTGCGATAAGCCGCCTTGCTCATTTCGCGCGCGCTTGTGGTCGCGACGACCACCTGCTCCTGCTCCTGTGCCAGGTTGCGCGCGATCTGTTCGAGATAGGATCGCTTTTCGCCGAGCAGGGCCATGCGATCGCGAACCGCCGTGACGATCCCGCCGACCCGCGATGCACCAATAACCGATTCGCCGCAGCTTTCCGCCATTTGCTGGAGGGCATCGCTGTCTGGCGGAATAATGCGATGCTGCTCCATCAGGGACCTTTGCACTGGCGTGATGGCATGACGTAACGGCTTATGGTTAAGGCCGGGTAAAACGAGCGCCGTGACGCTTCGCGCTTGCCAGACGAGCTGACTGCAGGCATCGTTCAAGGCTGACGGAAACGTAAAGCAGCAGGGACCCGCGATGTTCTTTTCTTTCATGGACGAATTGCGCAGCGCCGGCATATCGGTGTCGCTCAAGGAACATCTCATCCTGCTCGAAGCGCTCCATGCGCAGGTCATCGAACAGAGCCCGGAGGAATTCTATTATCTCTCTCGCGCGACGCTGGTGAAGGACGAAGGCCTGCTCGACCGGTTCGACCAGGTCTTTGCCAAGGTGTTCAAGGGCCTGGAGATGACCTTCCAGGGCAATGACAGCGCCACCATTCCCGAGGATTGGCTGAAGGCGGTGGCCGAGAAGTTCCTCTCCGAAGAGGAGATGGAGAAGATCAAGTCGCTCGGGTCCTGGGAAGAGATCATGGAGACGCTGAAGAAGCGGCTCGAGGAGCAGGAAAAGCGCCACCAGGGCGGCAACAAGTGGATCGGCACCGGCGGCACCAGCCCGTTCGGCAATGCGGGCTACAATCCCGAAGGCGTGCGCATCGGCGGCGAAAGCAAGCACAAGCGCGCGATCAAGGTCTGGGAGAAGCGCGAATACCAGAACCTCGATTCGACCCGTCAGCTGGGCACCCGCAACATCAAGGTGGCGCTGCGCCGCCTGCGCCGTTTCGCGCGCGAAGGTTCGGCGGACGAGCTCGATATCGACGGCACCATCGACGGCACCGCGCGCCAGGGCTGGCTCGACATCCGCATGCGGCCCGAGCGGCACAATGCGGTCAAGCTGCTGCTGTTCCTCGATGTCGGCGGATCGATGGACCCGTTCATCAAGCTGTGCGAGGAACTGTTCTCGGCCGCGACGACCGAGTTCAAGAATCTGGAATTCTTCTATTTCCACAACTGCCTGTATGAAGGCGTGTGGAAGGACAACCGCCGCCGCTTTACCGAGCGGACCAACACCTGGGACATCCTGCACAAATACGGGCATGACTATAAGGTGATCTTTGTCGGCGATGCCTCGATGAGCCCGTACGAGATCAGCCATCCGGGGGGATCGGTCGAGCATTTCAACGACGAGGCCGGCGCGGTGTGGATGCAGCGCGTGATCAACACCTATCCCGCCGCCGCATGGCTCAATCCGGTGCCCGAGAACCAGTGGGGCTATTCGCAATCGGTGCGGATGATCAAGGACCTGATGAAGGACCGCATGTATCCGCTCACGCTCGAAGGGCTGGACGATGCGATGCGCGAGCTGGTGCGCAAGCACGGCAACTGAGCAGGCGCGGGCGCGCGATCAGACCTTGCCCGCGTAACGATCGGTCGCTGCAATCAGCTGGTCGAGGATGCCGGGCTCCGAATAGGCATGCCCGGCCCCTTCGATCAGGTGGAAATCCATGTGCGGCAATGCCTTGTGCAGCGCCCAGGCATAATGGGCCGGGCACGGCATGTCGTAGCGGCCATGCACGATCGTCCCCGGGATACCGCTCAACCTCGATGCATTGCGCAACAGCTGCTCGGGCTCGAGCCAGCAGCCATTGACGAAATAGTGGGTCTCGATCCGCGCGAAGGCGAGCGCATAATGCCCGTCGTCATGCTGCTCGGTAAGCCTCGGATCGGGAAGCAGCGTGACCGTCTCCCCCTCGTACAGGCTCCAGGCTCGTGCGGCCAGGACCTGCAGCTCCGGATCGTCACCGGTGAGTCTGCGGTGATAGGCTGCGAGCATATCGTCACGCTCGTCCTCGGGAATCAGCGCCGTGAACCGTTCCCACTTGTCCGGGAACATCTGCGAGACACCGAACTGGTAGAACCAGTCGAGCTCGGGCTTGGTGCACATATAGATTCCGCGCAGCACGAGCTGCGAAACGCGGCTGGAGTGCGTCTGCGCATAGGCGAGCGCCAGCGTCGATCCCCAGGACCCGCCGAACACCAGCCAGTCGGGAGCGCCCACCATCTCGCGCAGCCGCTCGATATCGGCGACGAGGTGCCAGGTGGTATTGGCATGCAGCGCGGCATGGGGCGTCGAACGCCCGCACCCGCGCTGGTCGAAAAGCAGCACATCGTAAAGCGCTGGATCGAACAGCCGCCGATGGTCGGGCGAGCAACCGCCGCCCGGACCGCCGTGGAGGAACACCGCAGGCTTGGCGCCTGGCGTGCCGACCCGCTCCCAATAGACCTGGTGGCCGTCACCTGTATCCAGCAGGCCGCTGGCATAGGGCTCGATCGGCGGGTAGAGCGTCCGCACCGGGCGCAGAGCCCTTACTGCTTGCCGTGCCGGGTGTTGCTCGCGAGATAATCGCCGTAGCTGCCGACATAGCTGTCGATGATCATCTGCGTCTCTTCATTGGCATAGCTTTCGGCCTCAGCCTTCTTGCCGCCATATTGCATCTCGGCCTTGACCATCAGGTCGATCAGCTTGGTCTTTTCCGCAGAGCAGGCCGATGCCGATTCCTTGGTGAAATCGGACTGCGCCTTTTTCGCGTCCAGGCTCTCGTTGGTGAACTTGGTCAGGCAGTCGTTGAACTCCTTGCGGGCGGTATCGACCGGATCCGCAGCAGCCATGGTCATTGCCATGGCGATCATCGCAGTGAGACTCATGCTCTTCTCCCCAGAAAGCAGATTGTGCGCAGCAATTAGCACTCCGCCTGCCCGCGCGAAAGCGGATTTGCGCCAATGTTGCGGCAATTTACCGCATAAATTCAGCGAATCCGAACGCCGCCCTGGACGACCGCATCGACGCTTTCCAGCTCGCGCACATTGGCAAGCGGATCGCCATCGACCGCAACAATATCAGCGAAGCGGCCTACGGCAATCGCGCCGACATCCTGCGATTTGCCGAGCGCCTCGGCGGCATTGAGCGTGGCTGCACGGATGGCCTCGAGCGGCGTCATGCCATATTCGACCATGACCTTGAACTGCCCCCCGGCGGTGGCGTGCGGCATCACGCCGGCATCGCTGCCGAACACCATCTTCACGCCCGCGCGGTGCGCCTTGCGGAAATTGTCGCGCTGGATCTGAGCCACTTCACGGTCCTTGCGCAGATTGTCCTCGAGCACGCCGTTCTTCGCGCCCTCGGCCTGGGTATAGTCGGTGTTGAAGATATCCATCGAGAACCAGACCGGCTGCTTGCGTTCGGCCGCAAGACGGATGCCCTCGTCATCGACCAGGCTGGCATGCTCGATCGTGTCGATCCCGGCGCGGATCGCCGCCTTGATGCCCGCGGCACCATGTGCATGCGCCGCGACGCGAAGGCCCCATTGATGCGCCTCGTCGGCAATCGCGCGCAGTTCCTCTTCGGACAGCTGCTGCTGGCCCGGTTCGGTATTGCGCGAGAACACGCCGCCTGTGGCGCAAACCTTGATCACCTCGGCGCCATATTTGCGCTGCTCGCGCACCTTTTGGCGCAGTTCGACCGGACCATCTCCCACCGCAGGCGATTTGGCCGCAAACGAAGGCGGCAGATAGGTCTGGTCGCAATGCCCGCCGGTCGCGCCGAGCGCATGCGCCGCCGGCACGATGCGCGGCCCCACCGCCCAGCCCTCGCCGATCGCCTGCTTGAGCGCGACATCGTTATAGCCCTCGGACCCGACATTGCGCACGGTCGTAAAGCCTGCCTCGAGCATCGCGCGCGCATTGGCGGCAGCGACGAAGCTCCAGAAACGATCGGTGAACTGGAGGTTGTTATAGCCGCCATAGGTGGGCGAGCTGTCCAGATGCACATGCATGTCGATCAGTCCCGGCAGCAGAGTCTTGCCGGACAGGTCGATATGCTCGACGTCCGACCCCCAGCGTACCGTGCGCGCATCGGCGATCGACGTAATGCGGCCGTTCTCCACGAAGATCGCGGGATATTCGGTGACCTTGCCGGTGACGACGTCGACCATATTCGCCGCCGTGATCACCGAACGCTGCGGTGCTTCCTGCGCCGATACGGTGACAGCCGCCGCGGCCAGTGCCGCGACGATCGAGAGAACGGATTTCTTCATGTCAGACCCCCTTGCCGCGCGTTCGCGGCGTTGTTCGTTTCACACGATTACAAGGCCTTGAGTGACAGGCAAGCGAAACCCTCGGCCTTGCCCCTTCCACAAATTTTTTGGGGTGGCCGTGCCCTTGAGCGGGGCCTAGCATCGTGGCCATGGATACGCCCCTGCCCGATCTGCCCTGGTCGTTGACCGAGAAGGAAAAGCAGACATTGCGGCTGATCGTCTGCGGCCATGACGCCAAGTCGATCGCGCGCGAACTGAACCTTTCGGTGCACACGATCAACGAACGGTTGCGTGAAGCGCGGCGCAAGATGGCGGTCTCGAGCAGCCGCGAGGCAGCGCGCTTGCTGCACCAGGCCGAGGATGGCGCAGCGCCCCCAAAAAGGCTTGGGGACATGGTTATCGGGGAGGCGCTGCAAAGCACTTCGGGCGATCATGGTGCCGCGCCGCAGCCCGGCGCCGGTGCGCCACTGAGGCGCCGCCGCCTGATGATAGGAGCGCTTGCCATGACCCTGGCCCTTGGACTGATCGCCTTTGCCACGCTTCCCCTGATCACCGCCACCAGCGCCACCGCCGAGCCCGCTGGGCCGGTGGCCGACAAGCAGGTGGTCGATGCCGCGCGCCAGTTCCTCGCGCTCGTGGAGCAGAAGAAATGGGCGGAAAGCTATGCCGCCACCGGAAGCACCTTCCGCCAGCTCAACACGCTGCAGGTCTGGTCCGAGGTGTCCGAGCAGGTCCATGCTCGCTACGGCAAGGCGGTGTCGCGCACCCTGCTTGCCCATGACAACCTCCCTGCCCCGCCCTCAGGCTATGAGGTGGTCAAGTTCCGCACGGTCTATGCCAACAAGGCCGAGGCGGTGGAGACGGTGACACTGGATCGCGAGGATGGCAGGTGGGTCGTAGTGGGTATTACGGTCGGGTGACACCGCGCCATCCTGCCCCTTTGCCAGCAACCCAGCCCAACCGTCCCTGAAGGGGAATTCGCCTTGTTCAAGATGATCACGCCCATGCTGGCGGCCCTTGTGCTTGCCTCAAGCTCTTGTCCGATAGCGGCGCAGGACCTGCCACTGCATGCCTCAGCCCACCCCACGACATCTCTCGACGCTGCCTTCCATGCCTGGCTCACGGCCATCAACAGCGGCAATCGCGCCGAAATCCAGGCATTCTATCGTCAGCATGCCGATGACCCGAACCCGCTCTTCGCGCTCGAACAGGCAGAAGACAGCTGCGGCTTTGCAGTCGACCATTTCAAGGCCAAGACCTCGACCAGCATGGAGGTGCTGCTCCGCCAGAAATGCCTGCCCGGACTGCAAAGGCTGAAACTGGCTGTTGCGAATGCCGGCGATTCAAAGCTGAAGACCCTTGATCTGCGCCCCATGCCCCTGCCCGACAATGGAGCAATCCAGGCAACGCGGCTGGTTGCGGACCGGCTTGCCCAACGCGGCGAATTTGCTGGCGCGATCATCGTCGAGCGCGAGGGGAAAAGGCTATTCGCGGCCAGTTGGGGCGAGGTGCGGCCGGGGAGCGGCAGGGCCATCACATTGGACACGCCGATGCTGCTGGCCTCATCCGGCAAGATGTTCACTGCGGTCAGCATCCTGCAGCTTGTGGCGGCGGGCAAGGTGGAGCTGGATGCTCCCATCGGGCGCTATCTGACCGAATATCCCAATGCCGAAATGGCAAAGGTCACGATCCGGCAGCTTCTCAATCATCGCGGTGGCGCGGGAGATATCGGCATATTGGGCCGCGATGAGGGCGCAAACCGTGCGCGGGTCCGCACCCTGGCAGACATGATTGAGATCAACGGCGGGCGTCCCCCCGAGTTTCCGCCAGGGAGCAAGACCGAATATTCCAATTACGGTTTCATCTTGCTGGGAGCGGTGATCGAGCGCGTATCGGGAATGGCATATGCGGATTACGTGCAAGCCCATATCTTTGCACCCGCCGGGATGGCGCATAGCGGCTTTCCGGATCGCGACCATCTGGATGAGGTGCCGCTGGGCTTCACCCGCTATTTTGGCGAGCAGGAAGCGAAAGTGCCCAATACCGATACGCTCCCCTGGCGCGGATCGGCAGCGGGTGGAGGGGTTGCCAGCGCGAACGACGTGGCACGGTTCTTCGGGACACTCCCAACCGGCAAGCTGCTACCGCCCGAACTTTTCGAGTTGGCAACCATGGCGGGCGACACGCCGTGGTATGGCCTGGGCTTCGTCGTGAATTCCGGGCCGGAGGCGAGCTGGGGGCATGGCGGGACTGCCTATGGCATGGACGTGGCGGTTCATCATTACGCGACGATCGACACGACATTCATCTGCCTTGGGGCCAACGATATGGTGTGCAACCGGCTCATCTTCGCATGGTTCCTGCGCACTTTCCCGCCGGGCGACCAAGACGACTGAACTACAGCGACCGAAGCCACCGGATCATCATGTGCCTGCTATCACCCGGCGGGACAGGCGCGAGGTTCGCGCCGTCCGCCGGCTATGAGGTGGTCATGTTCTGCACCGTCCATGCCAACACGGCATAGGCCGGGGAGACGGTGGCGCTTGGCCGGGAGCACGGGCACCGGGTCGGTGTCACCGTGACCATCGGCCAGGCTCAGGCCAGCAGCCGCTGCCCCGCCCCCAGCCCGCGTGGAGCAGCCGATCGCGCCGCCAGAAAGCCGATCGACAGATGCGGCGGAGGCGACACCAGGGACGCATAATCGGAAGTTTCCGCAACCCTGGAATGGCTGTCCGGGAAAATGTCGCACAGCTTACCTTCAGGCCTCGGAGCCCAAGAGCTCTGGCATCGGGCACCAGTCTTCAGCAGAGGATTGGGTTTCCACTTTGCAGCGACCGAAGCGGGCGCCACATAGCCTGTCCTGCACCACGACTGCCATTTGGGGATCGAGACCTGAGCGACCGGCGTGCTTGCGGTTGACGGGAGCGGAAATTCCGGTGCCGGGTTGGGCACGAAAACCGGACGAGGCCTGTAGGAGACATGGGCCCAATCATGGCCATCATTATGGCGGGCGTAATTGGCCAGCGCCGCGATGCGCTCGGTAGCAGGGGCAACCGATTGCCACACCGTGAGCACTGCAAATATTACCACGCCGGCGAAGATCACCGTAAAAATAGCCGTACCCATGACACAGATGTCCTATTAGGAGACGGATAGCCTCCCAGCCACAACCCGTGACAGCCTGTTTATAACATTGTGCATAACCAGTTGTCCATAAAAATGGACACTCGATGTTATAAATGGTTTTTCTTGGTTTTTATTTTGCTGCCCGCCAATGATACCCGCAGCAGCAAATGGCGCACAGCTTCACATTTTATCGTTTTATCGCAGCAGTTTATCCGGAATAATGGCATAGGTCGCCAGCGGGGTGCGCCTCCACCCTGGTGCTCACTCAGCAGCTAGAACGCGCTGCGGCAAGCGCGAGGTCCGCGCCGCTATCGCCAGCGTCTGGCCGTCAAGCGTCCTGAGAAATGCTTGTGCGGCCTGGTGCAGCATGCCCGTCAGCCCGCAATGGCTCTGCAGGATGCAGCCGTCACAATCGGCGAGCTGGATGCATGGTTCTGTGAGCCGGACGACCTCGCCCAAGGTAATGTCCTCTGCCGCTCGACCGAGCCGGAAGCCGCCTGATCTGCCCCGCACCGTCGCCAGCAGCCCGGCCTGGGCCAGTTGGTTGACGACCTTCATCGCATTGTTCCGCGAAATGCCATGACCCGCCGCGACCTCGGCAATCGACAGCAGGCCACCACCGTCGCGATCCACCAGCGCCGCGTGGAGCAGGATGCGCAGGGCATAATCGGTATGCGCAGTCAGCCGCATCTCAGTTCACCTCAAAATACATGCATATTCATTGCATCATTTCTCGGCGCGCGTATAGATGCATCCATAACGCATCTTTCCGGGAGGATCATGATGGCCGAGCCGCTTACCCAGAACACCATCGCCATCGTCAAGAGCACCGCCCCACTGCTCAAGCAGCATGGGCTCGCGATCACCAGCCGCATGTACGAGCGCCTTTTCGTCAACGAGGAGGTAAAGCAGATGTTCGATCAGGCCGCACAGGAATCGGGCGAGCAGCCGCGGCGCCTTGCCGCTGCGATCCTCGGCTATGCCGAGAATGTCGACAAGTTGCAGAACCTCACCCCCGTCGTCCAGCGCATGGTCGCGCGGCATGTCGAGTGCGGCGTGAAAGCCGAGCATTACCCCTATGTCGCCGAAGCGCTGTTGCCCGCCATCCGCGACGTCATCGGTGAAGGCGCGACCGACGAGGTGCTGGCAGCCTGGGGCGAGGCCTATTGGTTCCTCGCCGACATCCTGATCGGCAAGGAAGCGGCATTGTACGAGGAAATCGCCGCCTGATGCGAAACGGGGCGGTTCGCGCCGCCCCGTCCCCGATCAGAAATGCAGCGCCCGACCATAGGCGCTCAGCACGCCTTCGTGCATCATCTCGCTCAGCGTCGGGTGCGCGAAGACGGTGTGGATCAGGTCTTCCTCGGTCGTCTCGAGCTGGCGCGCGATCACATAGCCCTGGATCAGCTCGGTGACTTCCGCGCCGATCATGTGCGCGCCGAGCAGCTCGCCGGTCTTGGCGTCGAACACGGTCTTGATGAAGCCCTCGGCTTCGCCCAGCGCGATCGCCTTGCCGTTGCCGATGAACGGGAAGTTGCCGACCTTGACCTCGTGCCCGGCCTCCTTGGCCTTGGCTTCGGTGAGGCCGACACTGGCCACCTGCGGGCGCGAATAGGTGCAGCCCGGAATGTTCCAGGTCTCGAACGGATGGGGGTTCTTGCCCGCGATATGCTCGACCGCGATGATGCCCTCATGGCTCGCCTTATGCGCCAGCCAGGGCGGGCCGGTGACATCGCCGATCGCGCGGATGCCCGGAACGTTGGTCTGGCCGAAGCCATCGACGACGATATGGCCGCGTTCGGTCTTCACGCCCAGCGCTTCAAGGCCGATATCCTCGGCATTGGGCACGATGCCGATCGCGACGATGGCGTGGCTGAAGCTGTGCTCCTCGCTCTTACCGTCCTTGGTCTTGATCTTCGCCTTCACGCCCTTTCCGTCGCTGGTCAGCGCCTCGACGCCCGCGCCGGTCAAGATGGTCATGCCCTGCTTCTTGAGCGCCTTTTCCATGAACGCGCTGACATCGGCATCCTCGACCGGCAGGATGCGGTCGAGCATTTCGACGATGGTCACTTCCGCGCCCATGTCGCTGTAGAAGCTGGCAAACTCGACGCCGATCGCGCCCGATCCGATCACCAGCAACTTGCTCGGCATTTCGGTCGGGGTCATCGCGTGACGATAGGTCCAGATCTTCTTGCCATCCGCCTTGGCGAACGGAAGGTCGCGCGCGCGCGCGCCGGTGGCGACAATGATCTCCTTGGCCTCCAGCTCGCGCACCTGGTCGCCCTGGGTCACGGTCATCTTGCCCTTACCGGTCAGCTTGCCGGTGCCTTCGACCACGGTGATCTTGTTCTTCTTCATCAGGCCTTTGACGCCCGCATTGAGCTGTCCCGAGACCGCGCGGCTGCGCGCGACGATCTTCTCGAGCTCGAAGCCGACCTTTTCGGCGGTCAGCCCGTAATTGCCGGCATGGCTCATGTAATGGAAGATTTCCGAGGTGCGCAGCAGCGCCTTGGTCGGAATGCAGCCCCAGTTGAGGCAGATGCCGCCCAGCCGCTCGCGCTCGACGATCGCGGTCTTGAGACCCAGCTGCGCCGCGCGGATCGCGGAAACATATCCGCCAGGGCCCGAGCCCAGCACGATGAGGTCGAAACTTTCAGCCATGAGCGGTCTCTTTCTTTCCGGTCTTAATGGGTCGATACGCCCGCAGGCGGGCCATCGGAGGGGGAGGAAGACAATTTGGCGCTGCGCTTCATCAGGTCGAGATTGCACAGCATCCAGACGATGCCCGCCGCGACGGCCGGCGCGTAAGCCAGTTCGGCATAGGCGACCACCTCGGTCAAGAACAGCACGAGCAGAAACCCGCTCTCCGCAGCAACGCCGATGAGCAGCGGCAGGCGCAGCCAGGTCGGCGCGCGGCTGCGATCAAGCGCATAGGCGACACCGGTCATGCACAGCAGCACGGCGAATACCATGATGAAGGTGTAATAGGCGTCCTCGGTGCCGACGAACATATCGCTAAGGTCCGCCGATCCCTCCTGGAACAGCGTGAACACGAACCGGCTCGCCAGCGTGGCGATGCAGGTGGGCAGCAGCAAGCGGCGGAAGAGGAAGGTGAGGATGGTCATAGAATCGCAGCACCCGCATCAATGCCCCTCTCCCGTAATGGGAGAGGGGCTATAAGGTCAGCCCCTGGCCCGGCTCAACTCAAGCCAGCATCCCCAGGGGGTTCTCGCACAGGTCCTTGAACGCCGCCATCAGCTGCGCGCCGTCGGCGCCGTCGATGGCGCGGTGGTCGAAGCTGCCGGTGGCGCTCATCACCGTGGCGATGCCGAGCGCGTCATCGACGATATACGGACGCTTTTCACCCGCGCCGATCGCCATGATCATGCCCTGGGGCGGGTTGATGACTGCCTCGAAATGCTTGATGCCGAACATGCCCATGTTCGACAGGCTGGCGGTACCGCCCTGATATTCGTGCGGCTGCAGCTTGCCGTCCTTGGCGCGGTTCGCCAGTTCCTTCATCTCGGTCGAGATCGCGCCCGCCGCCTTGGTTTCGGCCCCGACGATGATCGGGGTGATCAGGCCCGCTGGCGTGCTGACCGCCACCGAAATGTCGGCGCGCTGGTAGCTGATCAGCTGGTCGCCCGCGAAGGTGACGTTGCACTTGGGCACCTGGATCAGGCTCTTGGCGAGCGCCTTGATCAGCAGGTCGTTGACCGAGAGCTTCACGCCCTGCGCCTCGAGCGCCTTGTTGAGCTCGGCGCGAAGCTTGAGCAGCTTGTCGAGCTGCACATCGACGGTGAGATAGATGTGCGGGATCGTCTGCTTCGCTTCGGTCAGGCGGCGCGCAATCGTCTTGCGCATGTTCGAGAGCTTGCTCGCCTCGTGCGGAATGTCGGTGGTGAACGGCGCAGCCGCTGCCGCGGGGGCTGGCGTTGGGGCAGCAGCGGGCGCAGCCGCAGCCTGGGGTGCTGCGGCGCTCGCCTGGCCGGGCTTGGCGTCCTCGACATCGGCCTTGACGATACGGCCGCCGGGGCCGGTGCCCTTGATCGTCGCAAGATCGAGGCCCTTGGCGGCGGCGATGCGCTTGGCAAGCGGGCTCGCCTTGATGCGGTCGTCGCTCGACGATGCTGCAGCGGGGGCAGGAGCGGGCGCAGGTGCCGGAGCGGCCTTGGCCTCGGCAGCCGGAGCCGGTTCGGGTGCCGCCGCCGGCGCCGGAGCAGCGGCAGCGGGCGCATCGCCCACATCCTCGCCCTCGGCAGCGATGATCGCGATCACCTCGCCCACCTTCACATTGTCAGTTCCGGCGGGGATCAGGATCTTGGCGACCACGCCTTCGTCCACCGCTTCGAATTCCATGGTTGCCTTGTCGGTCTCGATCTCGGCCAGCAGGTCGCCGGAAGCAACGGTGTCGCCTTCCTTGACCAGCCATTTGGCGAGGGTGCCTTCCTCCATCGTCGGCGAGAGGGCGGGCATTTTCAGATTGATAGGCATTGGGTGTCTTTCCCCCGATTCAGTGACCGGCGCCGTTCTCGACGCTTCAAGCCGTAGGGTCAAGGGGGCAGACCCTTGCCACACCTATCATTTTGGCGCAGTCTGCCGCGCAGCAAACGGGGCAGCAAAAAATGCGGGTATATCTGGTCATCATGGATGAGACGAGCGAGGCGCTGACGGCGCTACGCTTTGCCTCCCGCCGCGCACAGCATACCGGCGGTCAGGTGCATATCCTGGCGCTCGTGCCCAAGCAGGATTTCGTTGCCTGGGGCGGCGTGCAGGCGACCATCGAGGACGAGGCGCGCAGCCGCGCCGAGGCCCTGGTCACCGATGCCGCCGGCACCCTGTTCGAAGACATGGGACAGCGCCCGATGATCACTGTGCGGATGGGCGATGCCACCAAGGAAATCCGCAATTACATGGCCAGTTGCCCGGACCTTGCCATGCTGGTGCTGGGCGCTGCCGCCACCGGCGCGCCGGGGCCCTTGATCACCCATTTCGCCGGAGCCGATGCCGGTGCCCTTCCCTGCCCCGTCACCATCGTGCCTGGCGGACTTTCCGACGAGGAAATCGACCGGATGTCCTGATCCGCCTCAGCGGCTCTGATGACGAATATTGGCGGGACGGCCGCGCCGCTTGATCGGCGGGCGACCGCCAGGGCGGTTGCCGGGGCCCTTGCTGCGTGGCGGCGGGCCGGGCATGTAATTGCCGCCCTCGGGCAGTTCGAACTTGATCGCCCCGGTCACCGGATCAGCCTCGGCCAGACGCAGTTCGAGCCGCTGCCCCACCGCATAGCGCTCGCCGCTGCTTTCGCCGGTCAATGTCTGCGACGCCTCGTCATACCAGAAGCGCTCCGCGCCCAGGGTCGACACGGGCACCAGCCCGTCGCCGCCGAATTCCTCGATCGTCGCGAAAAAGCCGAAGCTCTGCACGCCGGTGATGCGGACCTTGTGAATCTCGCCAACCTTGGTGGCGAGAAACGCGGCGACATACCGGTCCACCGTCTCGCGCTCGGCCTCCATCGCGCGGCGCTCGAACCCGCTGATCAGCTCGCAGATCCGGTCGAGCGAGGCGGCATCGTGCTCGGCCAGGCCGGTGATCGGCGGCAGATCGAGCTTCGGCGCGGGCGGCTGCTCGAGACCGTGCGCGTCGACCAGCGCGCGGTGCAGCAGCAGATCGGCATAGCGACGGATCGGGCTGGTGAAATGGCCGTAGGAGGCGAGCGACAGCCCGAAATGGCCCATGTTGCGCGGGCCGTAATAGGCCTGGGTCTGGCTGCGCAGCACCTGTTCCATCACCAGAGGCTTGACCGTATCGTCGGTGACCCTGGCCAGGATGCCGTTGAAGGTGGCGGGTCGCACGACCTGGCCCAGCGCGAAGCTGATATCGAACGTCGCGAGATAGTCCTTGAGCGCGACCAGCTTTTCGCGCGAAGGCGGTTCGTGGACGCGGTAGACCACCGGCGCCTTTTTCGCCTCGAGCGCCTTGGCTGCCGCGACATTGGCGGCGATCATGAAATCCTCGACCAGCCGGTGCGCATCGAGGCGTTCGCGGACGGCAACGCTGACGATGCGCCCGGCCTCGTCGAGCACGATCCGCCGTTCGGGCAGGTCGAGATCGAGCGGCTCGCGCGCCTCGCGCGCCATGAACAGCAGCTTCCAGCACGCCCAGAGCGGCTTGAGAACGGTGTCCTGCAGATCGTGCGGCTTCGCCCCATCGATCGCCGCCTGCGCGTCCTCATAGGCGATATTGGCCGCCAGCCGCACCAGCGCGCGGGTGAAGCGCCAGTTCCTGAGCTTCCCCGATGCGTCGATGACGAGGTGGCACACCATCGCGGCGCGGTCCTGCCCGGCTTTCAGCGAACACATGTCCGCCGACAGTATCTCGGGCAGCATCGGCACGACGCGGTCGGGGAAATAGACGCTGTTGCCGCGCTTGCGCGCCGCGCGGTCGATCGCGCCGCCGGGGCGGACATAATAGCTGACATCGGCAATCGCGACGATCGCGCGATAGCCGCCCGCATTAGCCGGGTCGTCGTCGGGGGTCGCCCAGATCGCATCGTCATGATCGCGCGCGTCGACCGGATCGATCGCGACGATCGGGATATGGCGCAGGTCCTCGCGGTGGTCGGCGGACAGCGGCAGCTTCGCCGCTCGCTCGGCCTCGTCGATGGCATCGGACGGAAAGTCGTGCGGAATGCCGTATTTATGGATCGCGATCAGGCTGAACGAGCGCGGCGCGAAGGGTTCGCCCAAGACCTCGGTGACCTTCGCGCTGATCCGGTCGCGCTGGCCGTGCTGCTCTGCGAGCACCAGCTGGCCCGGCTCGGCGTTGCACGGATCGGAGATCGGCACCATGCGGCGGATGCGCTTGTCGACGGGCTTGAGCCACAGCTTGCGCCCCTCACCCTTCTCGACCACGCCGAGCAGCTGCTCGCTCGCGCGCTGAAGCTTCTTCATCACGAAGGCGCGATAGCCGCTGCCCGCCTCTTCAGTGCGCGCGAGCACCCGGTCGCCGACAGCGAGCGCAGAGCGCCCGCGTTCGGACAGGCGCACGCGCGGCATCGGCACGCCTTCGGCCTGCCAATTGTCCGGTATCGCGATCAGATCTCGTCCGTCGGCCTCGATCACCTTGAGCACGGTGACCTTGGGCAGGCCGCCCATCTTGTGGAAGGCCCTGCCCTTGTCGCTGTCGATCAGGCCTTCATCGGCCATGTCCTTGAGCAGCGCCTTGAGCGCGATCTTCTCCGCGCCCTTGAGCCGGAAATGCTTGGCGATCTCGCGCTTGCCCGCCGCGTCCTGGCTCTCGCCGAGGAATTTCAGGATCTCGTCACGACTGGGCATGCCCGCCGCGGCGCGATCCGGCTTTCCCTTGCCTGAGCGAGCGCCCGCCACTCCGGGCTCAATAGGCCCGGGCGAGCAGAACGCGCTCGACCGCGGCACCGCCGGTGAAGAAGCAGGTCGCACCCTTTGGCGACGAACCCTCGGGCGTGTTGCGGATGGTGAGCTTCAGCGCCTTCAGCTGCTCGACCACCTTGTCCAGCGCCTCGCCGGTCGGGCGGCACCAGTCCACCGCGACCCAGCCGGGGTGCTTGCTGCCCTCGAAATGCGCCTTCAGGCCTTCGAGATCGGTCACGTCCTCGCGGATTTCGGCATCGAGCCGCGCCTTGGCCGAGCAGAACATCAGCGTCTGGATCTGGTCGAGCAGCGCCGGGGCCTGGCCGACGAACGATTCCCAGTGCATCGCCTGGTTGGCGAGCTTGCCGTCCTCGCCATAGAGCGAGTCGCGGCGCAGCATCGTCACCTGTTCGCCCGCGGCATCGCGGCCACCGATCTCGAGGATGATCGGTGCGCCCTTCTTGACCCAGCCCCAGCGCTTGGGACCGGCCTTGCCGGGCTTCTTGTCGATCAGCACGCGCAGCGGCTCGCCGAACGCCGAGGCATCGATCAACGCGTTGCGGATCTTGGTGCAATAGGCGAGCAGTGCCTCGTCCTCGGGCGTCTCGCGCAGCATCGGAACGATCACGATCTGGTGCGGCGCGATCTGCGGCGGAACCTTCAGGCCATCGTCGTCACCATGCGTCATGATCACCCCGCCGACCAGACGCGTCGATACACCCCAGCTGGTGGTGTGCGCGAACTGGAACTGCCCCTCGCGATCCTGGAAGCGGATGTTCTGCGCATGCGCGAAATTCTGGCCGAGATAGTGCGAGGTGCCGGCCTGCAGCGCCTTGCCGTCCTGCATCATCGCCTCGATCGAGTAGGTCGCGACCGCACCGGGAAAACGCTCATTCTCGGGCTTCTCGCCTGCGATCACCGGCATGGCGAGCGGGCCCTGTGCAAAATCGCGGTACATCTGCAGGATCGTCAGCGTCTCGCTCATCGCGTCCGTTTCGTTCTCGTGCGCGGTATGGCCTTCCTGCCAGAGGAATTCCGAGGTGCGCAGGAACATGCGGGTGCGCATTTCCCAGCGCACGACATTGGCCCATTGGTTGACCATGATCGGCAGGTCGCGCCAGCTCTGCAGCCAGCGCGAGAAGGCGGTGCCGATCACCGTTTCCGAGGTGGGGCGCACGACCAGCGGCTCTTCCAGCTTCGCCTCGGGATCGACGACCAGCGCGCCGTCCTCCATCTTCAGCCGATGGTGGGTGACGACCGCCATTTCCTTGGCAAAGCCTTCGACATGCTCGGCCTCCTTGGCGAAATAGCTCAAGGGGATGAACAGCGGGAAATAGCAGTTCTCGTGGCCCGATTCCTTGATTTTGCGGTCGAGCAGCATTTGGATGCGTTCCCAGATGCCATAGCCCCAGGGGCGCATGATCATGCAGCCGCGTACCCCCGATTCCTCGGCGAGATCGGCTTCCTGGATGACAGCCTGATACCAGGCGGCAAAATCTTCCTGCCGGGTGACGGGCAGTGCGTTCTTCTGGCTCACGTGAATTTCAGTCCTGCAATCAAGATAGGCCCGCGTGCCTAGGCTCTGCCGAGCCAACAGGCAATTGCCTGTTTCCGTTCCAGGCGGCCTAACGGTTATTTCTTGTCGACAAGATCGTCGATCTTGCGCTGCATGGCCGAAAGCTGGGCCTTGAGCGCGGCGATTTCGTCATCGGACGAGGCTGCGGCAGCTGGCTGGGCCGGGCTGGCCGGCTTGTCCTTGCGCGGGGTGAAGGCGCTGGATGCCGCTTCGAACATCGCCAGATTCTGCCGCGCGAGCTGCGCGAACGGGCTGTTCTTGATGCTGCCTTCCATCGCGCTCTGGAACTTCTCTTGGTTCTTGCGAAAGGCCTCCATCGAGGCTTCGAGATATTGTGGGATCATCGACTGCATCGAATTGCCGTACATCGAGATCAGCTCGCGCAGGAAGCCGACGGGCAGCATCTGCTGGCCGCTCGATTCCTCTTCCATGATGATCTGGGTCAGGATGTTATGGGTGATGTCGTCGCCGGTCTTGGCATCGACGACCTGGAAATCCTTGCCTTCGCGGGTCAGCTTGGCAAGGTAGTCCAGCGTGATATAGCTCGACGACCGGGTGTTGTAGAGACGACGGTTGGCGTATTTTTTGATGATGATGACATCATCCGAATCCGAGGTGCCAGACTTGGCCATGCGTGCATCTCCCGTTCAATCCCATGGGACTGTAGCACCGCAGCATAGTGCACTGCAACATGCACCCCGCCCTTTACCACTTTTCCTGGCACTGGCCCGCCAGCAGCTCGCTGATGATCCCCCGCGCCTGATCCAGCTTTTGCAGGCGCTTGACCTTTACGGACGCGCAGATCGCAGCTTTCTGCGCCAGCCTGGGACAGTCATGCTGCAGCACGGAAAGGCCATGTTGCGCAGTGCAGCAGGGTTAACGCTCGAACAGAGCGCAGCATCCCCGCAGATCGTGTTCGTACCCTCGCCCATCAACGCGCCGCACGTGCTCGACATGGATGCCGATTGCTCGCTGATGGGATGGCTCGGCCGCGAGGGCCTCTCGTCGGCGCTAGTCGACTGGGGCACGACCGCGCCCGCGCATCGCGATCACGATCTCGATCATCTCGCCACCCGGCTGCTGCTGCCGATGCTGCAGGCGATCGGCCGCCCGGTGCATCTGGTCGGCTATTGCCTCGGCGGCATGATCGCCATGGCGGTGGCATGCCATTTCCCGGTGCGCAGCCTGACCCTGATCGCAACGCCTTGGCATTTCAGCGGCTATCCGGCCAAGCGGCGCGAGGAGCTGACCGCGATGTGGCAGCATCACGGCCCGGCCTGCGAGGCGATGGGGCTGGTGCCGATGGAGGTGATGCAGCACGGCTTCTGGACGCTCTCGCCGGCCAAGCTGATGGAGAAATATCTCAAGTTCGGCGCGATGCCCGAAGACAGCGCCAGCGCGCGGCGTTTCGTTGCGGTGGAGGACTGGGCCAATGGCGGCGAGCCCCTGCCCTTCGCGCTCGGCGCGCAGCTGTTCGAGCAGCTCTATCGCGACGACCGCAGCGGCAGCGGCGATTGGATCGTCGACGGCATTCGCATCGGACCCGATGCCGTGCGCGGGCCGATCATGGAATTCGCCTCGGCCAGCGATGCCATCGTGCCGCTCGCCTGTTCGCCGGACGTGCCGGGCCGCGAGGTGCTGGCATCGGGCCATGTCGGCATGGTCATCGGCGGCAGCGCGCCGACCACGCTCTGGCCGATGCTCAGGCGGTGGATATTGTCACACGAAGCTTCTACATAACGAACACGATCCTTCCTCCCCAGCCATTGGAGAACGCCCATCATGTCGAGCATCGTCATTACCGCCGCCAAGCGCACGCCGGTCGGCAGTTTTCTCGGCGCCTATGCCGCAACGCCTGCACACGAGCTCGGCCGCATAGCGATCGAGGCGGCGCTGGCGCAATCGGGCCTGTCGCCTGACGAGGTGTCCGAAGTGATCCTGGGCCAGGTGCTCACCGCCGCCCAGGGCCAGAACCCGGCGCGCCAGGCCTCGCTCAACGCGGGCGTGCCCAAGGAAGTCCCCGCCTATGGCGTCAACCAGGTCTGCGGATCGGGCCTGCGCGCCGTTGCGCTCGGCTTCCAGTCGATCGCCAATGGCGATGCCGATGTCGTGATCGCGGGCGGACAGGAGAACATGTCGATGTCGCCGCACGCGCAGATGCTGCGTTCGGGCCAGAAGATGGGCGACATGAAGCTTGTCGACACGATGGTCTATGACGGGCTGACCGACGTGTTCAACCAGTATCACATGGGCATCACCGCCGAGAACCTGGCCGAGAAATACCAGATCAGCCGCGAGGCGCAGGACCGCTTTGCCGTCCGTTCGCAGAATCTCGCCGAAGCCGCGCGTGCCGAGGGCCGCTTTGCCGACGAGATCGCACCGGTGACGATCAAGGGCCGCAAGGGCGATACGATCGTCGATCAGGACGAGTATATCCGCGCCGGTGCGACCTATGACAGCGTCGCTGGCCTGAAGCCCGCGTTCAAGAAGGACGGCACCGTCACCGCAGCCAATGCCTCGGGTCTCAACGACGGCGCGGCGGCTCTGGTTCTGATGCGCGAGGAAGACGCGGCGAAGCGCGGCCTCACCCCGCTGGCGCGCATCGCGAGCTGGGCGTCGATGGGCGTCGATCCGTCGATCATGGGAATCGGCCCCGTTTCCGCGAGCCGCCGCGCGCTCGCCAAGGCGGGCTGGAAGGTCGAGGATCTCGATCTGATCGAATCGAACGAGGCGTTCGCGGCGCAGGCGCTGTCGGTGACGCAGGAAATGGGCTGGGACCCGGACAAGGTAAACGTCAATGGCGGCGCGATCGCCATCGGTCACCCCATCGGCGCCAGCGGCGCGCGCGTGCTGACCACGCTGCTTTACGAGATGGGCCGTCGCGACGCGAAAAAGGGCCTGGCGACGTTGTGCATTGGCGGCGGCATGGGCATCGCGCTGACGGTGGAGCGCTAAGCTGCCCGTCACCCCCGCGAAGGCGGGGGTCCCGCTTTTGCATTACCGCTGCAAGCAAGCGGGATTCCCGCGTTCGCGGCAATGACGAGCGATATGGTCCAGGCGCTCAATCCACCCAGATCCGGTCGAACCGTCGGCCGATCTGGGTGAGCCATTCATACTGGCTGATGCCCGTCACCGCCTGAACTTCGGGCAGGACGAGATCGGCGGCGATCCAGTCGCCTTCGCCGAGGTTGGGCGCGGCGGCGAGATCAATACACGTCAGGTCCATCGATACGCGGCCCAGGATCGGCAGGCGTGCATCGCCGTGCCGGAACGCGCCGATCGACGACAAGGCCCGCTTGAAACCATCGGCATAGCCGAGCGCCAGCGTCGCGATGCGCATGTCGTGCTCGGCGACAAAGGTCGCGCCATAGCCGATGCTGTCGCCCGCGCGGACATTGCGCACCTGCAGGATCCTGGTCTCCAGCCGCATCACCGGGCGGATCGGCTCGGCCAGCGCGTCGCACGGCACGCCGCCATAGAGCGCCAGCCCTGGCCGCGTGCAGTCGAAATGATAGTCTCTGCCCAACGCGATTCCGGCGCTGTTGGCGAAGCTGTAGCGCGCGGCCTGCACGCTCTGGCGTACCGTCTCGAAGCGCTGGAGCTGCGCGGCATTCTGTGCGCTGTCCTCGTCTGCCGAGGCAAGATGGCTCATGCACAGATCGACATCGAGCCCGGCACACAGGCCCGCGATATTCTCGCGCCAGTCGAGACCCAGACGGCTCATGCCGGTATCGATCATCACATGGCAGCGCCCGCCGCCCGCCTCGCGCCAGCGGGCGATCTGCTCGGCGCTGTTGAGCACCGGCACCGCAAACCCGACACGCGCCGCGGCCTGCTCGCCCGGCGCGATGCCGTGCAGAACGGCGAGCCGCGCCGGATCGACCCTTCCGGCCAATGCCTGTGCCTCACCCCAATGCGCGACGAAGAAATCGCGACATCCAGCCACCGACAGCCGCCGCACGACCTCGGCCGCGCCGAGGCCATAACCATCGGCCTTGACCGCCGCGCCCGCACTCGCGCTGCCGCTCAGCCGGTCGAGCGCGCGCCAATTGGCGACCAGCGCCCCGCCATCGAGCACCAGCCGCATGTTCGCCGACAGTTGAGCGGCCTCAGCCAATATCGTCCTGCCCCGAGGTTTCCGGCAGCCAGATCAGCGACACGGTGAACGCCATCACCACGACCGCGATCGTGTACCACAGCCCCGAATAGGCATCGCCGGTGCGCGCCACGATATATTGCGAGATATAGGGCAGGAAGCCGCCGAAATAGCCGGTGCCGATATGATAGGGGATCGACATCGAGGTATAACGGATCTTGGCGGGGAACAGCTCGACCATGATCGCCGCGACCTGGCCATAGGTCATCGCCGACAGCGCCACCATCAGCGCGACCGAGAGGATGATCAGCAAGGGCTGGCGCGAGGCCGGATCGGACTTGTCGGGATAGCCCGCCTTTTCCAGCGCGGCGACATAGGCCTTTTCGTCATAGCCGCGCACGACCGTGCCGCCGACGCTCAGCGCCACGGCATCACCATCGACCTTGGTGTAGCTGATGCCGCGCTTGCTGAGGAAATTGAGCGCCTTGCCGCACTCGGTGGTCTGCGTGCGCTGCAGCGCATTGAACGCGCATTCGGGCATGGCGAGCGTGACCGGCGAGGTCTTGGTCGCCTGCTCGAGCGCGGGGTTCGCCGCCTGCGCCATCAGGTGGAACAGCGGGAAGAGCAGCACCACGGTCAACCCATAGCCGATCAGCAGCAGACGCTTGCGCCCGACCCGGTCGGACAGCCAGCCAAAGAATACGTAGAGCGGCGCAGCCAGCGTGGCGCCGGCGGCCATGTAGAGCAGCGCATCCTCTTCGGCGACGCGCGCGGTGCCGGTGAGGAAATAGAGCGTGCCGAACTGCGAGGTGTAATAGATCACCGTCAGGCCGGCGGCGACGCCGAACAGCGCCACCATCACCCGCTTGATGTTGCCGGGATAGCGCAGGCTGTCCATGAACGGGTTCTTGGAGGTCGATCCGGCGGCCTTCATCGCCTGGAAGACCGGGCTCTCGGACAGCTTCATGCGGATATAGAGCGAGATCGCGAGCAGCAGGATCGAGATCAGGAACGGCACGCGCCAGCCCCAGGCGTTGAAATCCTCGGGCGTCATCAGCTTGCGCGTGGCCAGTACGCAGATCACCGCGAGCAGGAAGCCGCCCGCCACCGAGGCCTGGATCCAGCTGGTATATTGGCCGCGCTTGCCCGGCGGGGCATGTTCCGCGACATAGATCGCCGCGCCGCCATATTCGCCGCCCAGCGCCAGGCCCTGCAGGCATCGCAGCACCAGCAGCAGTGCCGCGGCCCAGACGCCTGCGGTGGCAAAGGTCGGCAGCAGACCGATTGAGGCAGTCGCGCCGCCCATCAGCGAGATGGTGACAAGGAAGGTGTACTTGCGCCCCACCTTGTCGCCGAGATAACCGAACAGCACCGCGCCCAGCGGTCGCACACCAAAGCCCGCGCCAAAGATCGCCAGCGAGGCGAGCGTGGCGGCGGTGGGATTGTCCGACGGGAAGAACAGCTGGCCGATCAGCGTCGCCAGGATCCCGTAGACGAAGAAGTCATACCATTCGAAAACCGTGCCGAGCGAGGATGCGACAATCACCAGCCGATCGCGGCTAGCGTCAAAATCCTGCCCGTCTGCTGCAGCCGTTGCGGCCATCCAGCACTCTCCCCATCCAGTCCCTAGGGCGTCAGTCTATGGAGAGGATTTCCAGCGCAATCAACTGGCGAACCATGCGCGCGCCGCGCTGATCGCCCGGAAGCGCCAGGCGGAACGGCCCGTCTTCCTGACCAAGCGGCTCGTAATTGCACTTGTCGACCAGCACCACCCGGGCGTTGCCCAGCGTTTCGTCGAGCTCGCCGAGCGAGAATGCCACCGCATAGCCATCGCGCGCATGCGCGACGACAACCTTGCGCAGATCCTTGCCGTGCAGCTTGGACACCGCCGGCAGGCCCGCCTTGGCGAGCACGCCGGTCAACGGCACGCCCTCGCAGCGCTGGACGCTGTCATCATGCCCCACGATGCTGATCTGCTGGCGCGGCAGATCGGCAATCAGTTCGGGCATGATCTCGATGCGTTGCGTCGGTGTCGCCGCCATGGCCAGGGCACTCAGCAGGATCATCATTCCAGCTCCAGAATGACCGCATCGACCGCCAGGCTGTCGCCTTCCGCCGCGCTGATCGTCTTGACGGTCGCCGCCTTTTCGGCGCGAAGAATGTTCTCCATCTTCATCGCCTCGACGATCGCGAGCGGCTGGCCGGGCTGGACCTTGTCGCCTTCGGCCACGTGCAGCTTCACCAGCAGCCCGGGCATCGGGCAGAGCAGGAAGCGCGACAGGTCGGGCGGAACCTTCTCGATCATGTGCCGGGCGTGCGCGGCGACATGCGCCGGCAGCACCTCGAAGCTGTGCGTCGCACCGCGCGCGGTGAGCGCAAAGCCGGTGCGGGTGCGCTGCACCTTGACCGCCAGCTCGTCGCTCTCTTCCTCGTCGCCGAAATCGGCCACCGCGAGCCGGTCGCCGGGGGTATAGCCCATCGACAGATCGACCACCTCGCCATCGACGACGATCGCGTCCTCACTGACCGAGACCTCCATCGCAATATCGCCCTTGCGGACGCGCCATTCCGACGGCGGGGCCAGGCGGTTGCCGAGCTGATCCGAGACGCGCAACGCACGATCGGCCTCTGCGGTCGCGATGAACGCAGCCATTGCTGCCAGACGCCGCAGCAGCTCAGGCGAGGCCGGGGCGCCGTGGAATCCATCGGGATATTCTTCGGCGATGAAACCTGTAGTGATATTGCCCGAACGGAAGCGCTCGTGCTGCATCAGCGCCGAGACGAAATCGAGATTATGGCCCGGTCCCTCGATCTCGAACCGGTCGATCGCGGTGATCTGCCGGTCGATCGCGTCGAGACGCGTTTCGCCATGGGTGATCAGCTTGGCGATCATCGGGTCGTAATGGATCGAGACCTCGCCGCCCTCTTCCACGCCATCGTCGACGCGCACGCCCTTTTTCTGCTTGGGCGGGTTGTAGCGCACCAGACGGCCGATCGACGGCAGGAAGCCGCGATAGGGATCTTCGGCATAGACGCGGTTTTCCACCGCCCAGCCGGTCAGCTTGATATCGTCCTGGGTGAAGGCGAGCGGCTCGCCATTGGCGACGCGGATCATCTGTTCGACCAGATCGACCCCCGTAACCAGTTCGGTGACCGGATGCTCGACCTGAAGCCGGGTGTTCATCTCGAGGAAGTAGAAGCTGTCGCCGGTGGTGTCCGCGCCCGAGACGATCAGTTCGACCGTGCCCGCGCTGTAATAGCCCACCGCGCGCGCCAGCGCGACCGCCTGCTCGCCCATCTTCTTGCGCATCTCGGGGCTGACAAAGGGCGATGGCGCTTCTTCCACCACCTTCTGGTGGCGACGCTGGATCGAGCATTCGCGCTCGCCGAGATAGACAATATTGCCGTGCTGGTCGCCCAGCACCTGGATCTCGATATGGCGCGGCTGTTCGATGAACTTCTCGATGAACACGCGGTCATCGCCGAAGCTGTTCAGCCCCTCGCGCTTGGTCGCCTCGAAGCCTTCGCGGACATCCTGTTCGCTATAGGCCAGGCGCATGCCCTTGCCGCCGCCGCCGGCCGAAGCCTTCATCATCACCGGATAGCCGATCTCGCTGGCAATGCGCACCGCGTGCTCGGTATCCTCGATCTCGCCGACAAAGCCGGGGACGACATTCACGCCCGCCTGCTTGGCGAGCTTCTTGGACTCGATCTTGTCGCCCATGGCTGCAATCGCGTTCGGCGGCGGGCCGATAAAGGTGATGCCGGCGGCCTTCAGCGCCTCGGCAAAGCTGGTCCGTTCGGACAGGAAGCCATAGCCGGGATGGACCGCATCCGCGCCGGTCGCCTTGCACGCCTCGATGATCCTGTCGGCCAGCAGGTACGACTGCGCAGCGGGCGACGGGCCGATATGCACGGCCTCGTCCGCCATCTCGACATGCGGGCTGCGCGCATCGGCGTCCGAATAGACGGCCACCGTCTTGATGCCCATCTTGCGGGCGGTGCGGATAACGCGGCAGGCGATCTCGCCCCGGTTGGCGATCAGGATCTTGGTGATTGGCATGCTATGTCAAATCCACTTTGCGGGTCTTGCTCGACCGGAGTTGGGAAAAGATACTGCAGCGCCTCGGGCGAGACGCTGTGGTAGATCGTGGCATGGGTCAGCTGCTGGTGCGGTGCGTAGCACCAGGTGCGGCCTTCGCGCGGGTTGGCGGCCAGCGCCTTGACCAGATTGTCGGTGGCTGCCTGCATCTCGCCGCCCTCGTCGGCGATGGTCAGATACAGGCGATGCGGCTTGAGCATCGGTGTCTTGAGAAGCCCAGCCGCAGCCTGAACGAGCCTGGCCCTGTCCCACCACAGGCTGGGGCTGATCGTCGCATAATGATCGAACAGATCGGGCTCGGCCAGGAAGGTCTCGACGATGAACAGCCCGGCGAGCGATTCCCCGATCACGCCGCTCTCGCCATTGGTCCGATAGCGCGATGCCACCATTGGCATGACCTCGTCGCGGATGAAGGCGCGAAATTCGGCGGAATGGCCTGCCGTGGGATAGCGCTTGAGCAGTTCGGGATCCTGGGTCAGCCCGGTCAGCTCGCGCCGGCGGTCCTGCGTCGCGATGCCGATAACGATCACCGGCTGCGACCGCGCCCAGAGTGCGCCGAGCGCGGTGGTGCCGGTGACGTGGAGGAAATCCTGATCCAGCCCGCCATCGATCAGATACAGCACCGGATAGCTCTTGCCCGATGTCGCATAATCCGCTGGCAGATAGACGTTGACCACCCGATCCTGACCCAGCGGCTTCGACGCGATCGTGTGCGTCTCGCCAATGCTGATCGGCACCGGCTGCGCGGCGACGGGCGCAGCGCAGGCCAGGGCGATACCGATCAGGGTGGCGAGCGGGCGGATCATGCGGCCGTTACTCCGCCGCCTCCAGATGCCCGTGCGGCTGCGCGGCCATCGCCTTCAGGCCCAGCTTCCCGAGCAGCGCCGCATCCTTGTCGTCGCCGGCATTGGGCGCGGTGAGCAGCTTGTCGCCGGTGAAGATGCTGTTCGCCCCCGCCATGAAGCACAGGGCCTGGCAGCTTTCCGACATGCTCTCGCGGCCCGCGCTCAGGCGGACCATCGAATACGGCATGGTGATGCGAGCCACCGCGACGGTGCGGACGAACTCGATCTCGTCGATCTTGGCGAGTGGCGTATCGGCGAGCATGTCGCCCAGTACCGTGCCCTTGACCGGGACCAGCGCGTTGATCGGCACGCTTTCCGGGTGCGGCATGGTGGCGAGCGCGTGGATGAAGCCGATGCGGTCCGCCCGAGTCTCGCCCATGCCGACAATGCCGCCGCAGCACACGTTGATGCCCGCCGAGCGGACGTTTTCCAGCGTCTCCATCCGGTCCTCGAAGGTCCGGGTGGTGATGACATTGGGGTAGTTCTCGGGCGCGGTATCGATATTGTGGTTGTAATAATCGAGGCCCGCATCGGCGAGCGCGCGTGCCTGCGACGGGGTCAGCATGCCCAGCGTCATGCAGGTTTCCATGCCCATCTCGCGCACGCCCTTGATCATCGCGGCGAGCTTGGGAATGTCCTTGTCCTTGGGGTTGCGCCAGGCGGCGCCCATGCAGAAGCGGCCCGATCCGTGATCCTTGGCTTGGGCGGCTGCCTGCAGCACCGCCTGCACGTCCATCAGCTTGGTCGCCTTGACGCCGCTATCGGCATCCTTGGACTGGCTGCAATAGCCGCAATCCTCGGGGCAACCGCCGGTCTTGATCGACAAGAGGGTGGAGAGCTGCACCTCGTTGCGCGGGAAATTCGCGCGGTGCACGCTCTGCGCCTCGAACATCAGATCGTTGAAGGGCAGATCGAACAGCGCGGTGATTTCCTCGCGGGTCCAGTCGGTACGGGCTGTCATCATCAATTCTTCCATTTCATTCGAACGCATTGACCCAATTGGACAGGAATGCTCCCGTCCCGAGCGTCAGTAACCACATGCAGGCGCCACGCGACCAGCTCACCGTGCGGTCGACCGGCTTGCCCTTCATCCGCAGCACGACAACCCGATCGGCGGCAACAATGGCGATCAAGGCCGCCGTTGCGACGATGAAGATCACGATCGCAAGGTTGCGCCTGGACAAGCTACTGTCGGAACCGGACAGCGACAGGACAGCGCCGAGGATGAGCAGCGCCAGCGTCGCGAGATATTTGAGGAAATCGTAGAGCAGCAGCTCGGGATCCCCCTCGCTCGGCCTGACGCCTTCCGTTGGCGAATCATCGCTCATTCCGCAGCTTCCTGCAGCGGCGGCATGTTGTGGCCGAGCAACCGCAGTACATCGGCGGCACACTCGACCACATTCGATCCCGGGCCATAGATGCCCTGCACCCCGGCATCGCGCAGATACTCGTAATCCTGCGGCGGGATGACGCCGCCCGCGATCACCTTGATGTCGTTGCGGCCGGCTTCCTTGAGGCCGCGGATCAGTTCGGGGATCAGCGTCTTGTGTCCGGCGGCAAGCGAGGATGCACCGACGACATCGACGCCGGTCTCGAGCGCCAGCACCACCGTCTCTTCCGGCGTCTGGAACAGCGGGCCGGACACGACATCGAAGCCCATGTCGCCAAAGGCCGAGGCGATCACGTTCGCGCCGCGATCATGCCCGTCCTGGCCCATCTTGGCGACGAGCAGCTTGGGTTTGCGCCCCAGACGGCGCTCGACCGCCTTGACGCCATCGACCACCTGCGCCCAGCGGCTGTCGTCCTCGTAGGGCGCGGCGTAGACGCCCTTGACCGGGGTCGGGCGCGTTGCATAGCGGCCGAACACGTCCTCCATCGCCTGGCTGATCTCGCCCAAGGTCGCGCGGGCGCGTGCAGCCTCGACCGCGAGTTCGAGCAGATTGCCCTTGCCCTTGGCGCCTTCGCGCAGGGCATCGAGCGCGGCCTGGCACGCAGCCTCGTCGCGCGCGGCCTTGACCGCGTTAATCCGCGCAATCTGGCCTTCGCGCACCTTCGCATTGTCGACCTCGAGCGTTTCGAGCAGGTCTTCATTGGCGAGGCGATATTTGTTCACCCCGACGATCACGTCATCGCCGCGGTCGACACGTGCCTGGCGACCGGCGGCGGCCTCCTCGATCATCGCCTTGGGCCAGCCCGCCGCGACCGCCTTGGCCATGCCGCCTTCGCTCTCGACGCGCTCGATGATCTCCCAGGCCTTGTCGACCAGTTCCTGGGTCAGGCTCTCGATATAATAGCTGCCGCCCAGCGGATCGACGACCTTGGTCATCCCGGTTTCTTCCTGGATGACGATCTGCGTGTTGCGGGCGATGCGCGCCGAGAAATCGGTGGGCAATGCGATCGCCTCGTCGAGCGCATTGGTGTGCAGCGATTGCGTGCCACCCAGCATCGCGGCCATCGCCTCGATGGTTGTGCGGATGACGTTGTTATACGGGTCCTGCTCGGTCAGCGACACGCCGCTGGTCTGGCAGTGGGTGCGCAGCATCTTCGAGCGCTCGTCCTTCGCGCCGAGCCTGGTCATCACCCGGTGCCACAGCACGCGCGCGGCGCGCAGCTTGGCGATTTCCATGAAGAAGTTCATGCCGATGGCGAAGAAGAACGACAGCCGCCCGGCGAACTTGTCGATGTCGAGGCCCGAGGCGACGCCGTATTTCACATATTCCATGCCGTCGGCGATGGTGAAGGCGAGCTCCTGCACCTGCGTCGCACCGGCTTCCTGCATGTGATAGCCGGAGATCGAGATGCTGTTGAACTTGGGCATCTCGCGGCTGGTATAGCCGAAAATGTCCGAGATGATCCGCATCGAGGGCTCAGGTGGGTAGATGTACGTATTGCGGACCATGAACTCCTTGAGGATGTCGTTCTGGATGGTCCCATCGAGCAGCTTGCGCTCGACCCCCTGCTCCTCGCCCGCGACGATGAAGAAGGCGAGGATCGGGATCACCGCGCCGTTCATGGTCATGCTGACCGACATCTGGTCGAGCGGAATGCCGTCGAACAGGATCTTCATGTCCTCGACCGTGTCGATAGCCACGCCCGCCTTGCCGACATCGCCGGTGACGCGCGGATGATCGCTGTCATAGCCGCGGTGGGTGGCGAGGTCGAACGCGACCGATAGCCCCTTCTGCCCGGCGGCAAGGTTACGGCGATAGAAGGCGTTCGATTCCTCGGCGGTGGAGAAGCCTGCATACTGCCGGATGGTCCAGGGGCGGCCCGCATACATGCTCGCGCGCACCCCGCGCGTGAACGGCGCAAAGCCCGGAAGGCCGGGATCGACCGATACGTCCTCCGCCGTATAGAGCGGCTTGACGGCAATGCCCTCGGGCGTATGCCAGGTCAGGTCCTTGCCCTTGACCTCCTTGTCGGCCAGCGCCTGCCAGTCTGCGGTGGTGGGTGTATCGGTCATTCTCTTGCTTCCCGTGTGTTGGATCAGCTGCCGGTGAAGTTCGGCTTGCGCTTCTGCAGGAAGGCGATGGCGCCTTCGCGTGCATCATTGGTATCGCCCGCCAGCCGCTGACCTTCGGCCTCGCGGGCGAGCGCGGTGTGGAAATCGCATTCGAGCGCCTCGACCAGGTTCTTGCGCATGATACCGAGCGCGACCGTCGGCATCGCGGCGAGCCGCTTCGCCAGTGCCATCGCCTCGTCCATCAGGCTGTCATGCTCGACTACCTTGTAGACCATGCCCCAGTCATGCGCCTTGGCGGCGGGGATCTTCTCGCCCAGCATCATCATTTCGGTCGCGCGCGCCTTGCCGATCAGCCGGGTGAGCATCCAGCTCGCACCGCCATCGGGCACCAGGCCGATATTGACGAACGCCTGCAGGAAATAGGCCTTCTCGCTCGCCACGACGAAATCGGGCGCCAGGCCGATTGAGCAGCCGACGCCGGCTGCGGGCCCGTTGACCGCGCTGATCGTCGGAATGTGCAGCCGGTGCAGCTTGAGCAGCATCGGGTTGTAATGCTGGGTCAGCGCCTTGTAGCTGCCCTGCCCGCCCGAGATCGAGCTGTCGCGCCCGCCGGAAAGATCCGCCCCCGAACAGAAACCCTTGCCCTTGCCGGTGATCACGAGCGCGCGCGCATCGCCCAGCCGGTCGAGCGCATCGTTGATATCGTCCGCCATCTGCAGCGAGCAAGCATTGAGCCGCTCAGGCACGTTGAGCGTGATCGTGGCAATCTGTTCGGCGATCTCGAGCTTTATGGTTTCGTAGGTCATGGTTGCAACTCTCTCCTGTTATTCCTCCCTCTCCCTTGACGGGAGAGGGTTGCGAAGACTTGGCGCTGAAAGCGCCTAGTCGAAGCTGGGAGAGGGTGAGCCCCCCCTCTCCAAGGTCCGGTAGCCGACTTGGGTCGGCAACCTCCCCTATCCTCCCCCGCAAGGGGGGAGGAGCAATATCAATGCCCCTCGCCCTTCGGCGTCTCCATGATCTCGGTCAGCACCCCGCCCATGTCCCTGGGGTGCACGAAGAAGATCAGCGTCCCGTGCGCGCCAATGCGCGGCTCGCCGAGCACGCGCTTGCCCAGGGCTTCGAACTCCGCCTTGGCTACGTGGATATCGGGCACCTCATAGCAGACATGATGCTGCCCGCCGCTCGGGTTCTTCTCGAGGAACGACGCAATCGAGGCATTGCCCGGCAGCGGCTCGATCAGCTCGATCTGCGTCCCGTTTAGCGCGCCGTCCGCACCCGGCGTATCGACAAAGCATACCTTGACCCCCTGCTCGGGCAGGTCGAACGGCTCGTGAATCTTGGTCGCGCCCATGACATCGCGGTAGAACACGATGGCATCCGCGATCGAGGGCGTGGCGACGCCGATATGGTTGAGACGGCCTAGTTTCATATATCTATTCCAACACATACTTCATGATTACCGGCAACAGTATTCCGAGTATCAGTACGTTTACAACAACAAATCTAATTATATTGATGTATTTCTGCTTGGATCGACCAGCAATGCCTATGAAAATGTAAGAACTTGGATAAAGATAAGAAAAAATGCGCGGCACTAAAAACAAAGCACCAATCATTGACGCAATCAACAATGGAAATGTCTCAATGGAAAAATCTATGTTGCTAGAATGTTGGCGATCCAGTATCGCCTCGTACAATTTGCTCATTTGTAGCCTGCTAGACTGCAAATTATCAAATTGACTCAGCAATTTTTCTATTTCAATTTCCTTTTTCGCCAACTGTCTCTGACGCCACCAAATTTGTCCATATCCAAAGGTGGATGTTAAGGTCAGCAAGACACTGATCATTATCACACTATTATCACCAAAAATTCTTAACCAACTAAATGGAGCTTTTAAGCACAAATTTTCGCAAAAAGGCTTGGTCGCCTCAAACGTATCTGCGGTCCAAACATCACTAGAGCCTTCAACTCTTAATTCTAAAGTTGGATCGCCAATACTACTGAATATCGCAGATCCGCTTTCCTTCCTCTTTTCTGTAGCGAATATAACAAAAACCTTAGCCAGGCGGGGCTTACCGTCATCCAGCAACTCGAACGACTTCCATTGCAACGATAAATATTCAGGCGCCTTATCATTAGCGCTATCCTGCAATAAATCATCCAAGTTATCAAATCTACGATTACTTGCATCTGCAAACTTTACATTTCCGGTAAACTCCACGTTTAAGAATGAATGTTTTTCAAATCTCCTGCGTACATGAAGATCAATTTCTTCAACATTTGACCGTTCTACTGAAAACGGCCGAGCAAAATCTTTTCCGACCTCAAATTTGCCGGTGTCAGATTCACCAATGTGCTGAAAGAAATTGAAAACCGCCTTCAGACGTGAATTTTCAATTGCGGTATTCGCTGGCAAGTTAGCCTGAGAGCTCGTATCCATGTCATGAGGCTATTTCAGTTGATCAGCCTAGTCAAAGCGGAATATTGTCATGCTTCTTCCAGGGGTTCTCCAGCGCCTTGTTGCGCAGTTTGCGCAGCCCCAGCGCGATCCGACGCCGCGTCGAATGCGGCATGATGACCTCGTCGATAAAGCCCTTGGATGCGGCCACGAACGGGTTGGCGAAGCGCGCCTCATATTCCTTGGTGCGTTCGGCGATCTCGTCTGCGGTCTTGCCCCGGAAGATGATCTCGACCGCGCCCTTGGCGCCCATCACCGCGATTTCGGCGGTGGGCCAGGCGTAGTTGAGGTCGCCGCGCAGGTGCTTTGAGGCCATCACGTCATACGCGCCGCCATAGGCCTTGCGCGTGATGACGGTGATCTTGGGCACGGTCGCCTCGGCATAGGCGAAGAGCAGCTTCGCGCCGTGCTTGATGATGCCGCTGTGTTCCTGCGCCACGCCGGGCAGGAAGCCGGGCACGTCGACAAAGGTGATGATCGGAATGTCGAAGCAGTCGCAGAAGCGCACGAAACGCGCGGCCTTTTTCGACGAGTTGATGTCGAGGCACCCGGCCAGCACCATCGGCTGGTTGGCGACCACGCCCACGGTGCGGCCCTCGATGCGGCCAAAGCCGGTGATGATATTGCCCGCATGGGTCGGCTGGATCTCGAAGAACTCGCCCTCGTCGAGCGTCTTGCGGATCAGCTCGTGCATGTCATAGGGCATGTTCGGATTGGCCGGGATCAGCGTGTCGAGGCTGTTCTCGATCCGGTCCCAGGGATCGGCGGTCGGGCGCTCGGGCAATGCCTCGCGGTTCGACAGCGGCAGGTAATCGATCAGGTCGCGCGCGGCGAGCAGCGCCTCGATGTCATTGTCGAAAGCGACATCGGCGACACCCGACTTGGCGGTATGCGTCACCGCACCGCCCAGCTCTTCCTGCGTGACGACCTCGTTGGTCACCGTCTTCACCACATCGGGGCCGGTGACGAACATGTAGCTCGAATCCTTCACCATGAAGATGAAGTCGGTCATCGCAGGCGAATAGACCGCGCCGCCCGCGCACGGGCCCATGATGACGGAAAGCTGCGGCACCACGCCCGATGCCAGCACATTGCGCTGGAACACCTCGGCATAGCCGCCCAGCGACGCCACGCCTTCCTGGATGCGCGCGCCGCCGGAATCGTTGAGGCCGATCACCGGCGCGCCGACCTTCATCGCCATGTCCATGATCTTGCAGATTTTCTGCGCATGCCGTTCGGACAATGAGCCGCCGAACACGGTGAAATCCTGGCTGAACACGAAGACGAGGCGCCCGTTGACCGTGCCCGATCCGGTGACCACGCCGTCGCCGGGGATCACCGTGTCCTGCATGCCGAAATCGACACAGTTATGCTCGACATACATGTCATATTCTTCGAAGCTGCCCGGATCGAGCAGCACGTCAATGCGCTCGCGCGCGGTCAGCTTGCCCTTGGCATGCTGTGCCTCGATCCGCTTGGTGCCGCCGCCCAGATGCGCCTTCTCGCGCCGGGCTGCCAGTTCTTCCAATATGGCCTGCATCGCATCCTCTTGTGCTGAAATCGGGAGGCCTGTTTTCCAGCCTTTGCCCCCACAAGCAAATGTTAAATAGCGAACTTGCAAACCGCCAGTTTGCAAACTAGTCCGCAAGGACAATGTCACGCCGCAAACGCCTTTATGCGGGCCAGCGCGTCCGCGCCGTCCGCCGCCACTCTGGTCTCAACCAGGCCGCGATGGCCGAGGCGCTGGGTATCTCGACCAGCTATCTCAGCCAGATCGAGAATGACGAGCGGCCGATCACGCCGCAGGTGCTCACCGCATTGTCGCGCCATTTCGCCTTCGAGCTTGAGGACGCGCCCGAAGGCGCGCCTTCGCTCAACTGGCAGAGCCTGCTCGACGATCCGGTGCTCGCCGGGGTCGAAGTCGATCCGGTGCGGTTTGCGCGGCTGCGCGACAGCCATCCGGAAATCGCGCATATCATCACCAATCTCTATCAGGGCTATCGCCAGGCGGCAGAGCGTTCGGCGATGCTCGACGACAGCCTCGCGGCGACGGGGCAGCATAACGCCCGCCTGCCCTGGGAAGAGGTGCGCGACTGGTTTCATGAATCGGGCAATTATATCGATCAGCTCGACCGCAATGCCGAACAGATCGCCGAGGAGCTGGGCGAGGACCTGAACCCCGACGGCCTGATCGCGCGGCTGCACCGCGACCATGGTATCACGGTCAAGCCGCTGCGCGCCGCCGATCCCAATGCGCCGCTCAGCCAATATGATGCCGCCAGCCGGACGCTCTTTCTGGCCGAAGGCATCGCGCCGGAATCGCGCTATTTCATGCTCGCGCACCGGCTGATGGCGCACGAGATGCGCTTTGCCATCGCCATCCTGGCCGCCAATGCCAAGCTGAAAAGCGAGCAGGCGCAGAAGCTGGTCTCGGTGGGACTGGCCAATTATGCCGCCGGCGCCCTCGTCATGCCCTATGCGCGCTTTCGCGAGGCGGCGATGGCGTGCCGGCACGATATCGACCAGCTCACCCACCGCTTCGGGGTGAGCTTCGAACAGGCCTGCCATCGGCTCTCGACGCTCCAGCGCCCCGGCGCGCGCGGGCTGCCGGTTTTCTTCTGCCGTGTCGACATGGCGGGCAATATCACCAAGCGGCACAGCGCGACCCGGCTGCAATTCGCACGCTTCGGTGGCGCGTGTCCGCTCTGGGTGGTGCACGAGGCCGCAGCCATCCCGGACCGCATCCTGGTGCAGATGGCCGAGACGCCCGATGGGCTACGCTATGTCTCGATGGCCAAGGGTCTGGTGAAGCCTTCGGGCAGCTATGGCCGCAAGCCGCGCCGCTATGCCGTGGCGCTGGGGTGCGAGGTCGAACATGCGCGGCATTTCATCTATGCCGACGGGCTCGATACGGCTGCTGCCGGGGCCGTGACCCCGATCGGCATCAGCTGCCGCACCTGCCCGCGCGACAATTGCGACCAGCGCGCCTTTCCGCCCACCGATCGCCCGCTGGTGATCGATCCCGACCGGCGCGGCATGGTGCCGTACCGGATCGGGTAACGATCAGCGCCGGCGCGCCTACTTCATCAGCACCAGCTCTTCTGCCATGCTGGGGTGCAGCGCGACGGTATCGTCGAACGCCTGCTTGGTCAGCCCTGCCTTGACCGCTATCGCGGCAGCCTGAAGGATCTCGGGCGAATCCGGGCCGATCATGTGCAGGCCCAGGATCTTGCCCGAAGGTTCTTCGGTAATCATCTTGTACAGCCCACGCTCGGCACGATGCGCGAAGACATTGCGCATCGGGCGGAAATCGGCCGAATAGACGCGGATATTGCCATAGCGGTTGCGCGCCTCGCCTTCGGTCAGCCCGACCGAGGCGATCGGCGGCTGCGAGAACACGGCGGTGGGGATGCAGTTATAGTCCACCGTCTTGGGCGTACCGCCGAACACGGTGTCGGCGAACGCCTGGCCCTCGCGGATCGCCACCGGGGTGAGCTGCACCCGGTTGGTGACATCGCCCACCGCATAGATGCTGTCGCACGCGGTCTTGCTGTATTCATCGACCGGGATCGCGCCCTGATCGTCGGTGGTGATGCCGACATGCTCGAGCCCCAGCCCCTCGACATTGGGCACCCGGCCCGTCGCCATCATCACGATATCGGTGTTGATCGGATCATGCCCCTTGAGGAACACGTCGAGCGTGCCATCCTCGCGCTTCTCGATCTTCTCGAACGGGGCCTTGAACTTGAACTCGATGCCCTTGGTCATCGAGATCTGCAGCAGCCGGTCGCGCAACGATTCATCATAGCCACGCAGGATCGTGTCGCCGCGGTTGACCACGGTCACGCGCGTGCCGAGGCCGTTGAGAATGCCGGCAAACTCGTTGGCGATATAGCCACCGCCCGCGATCACTGCGCGGCGCGGGAGTTCTTCCAGATGAAACATCTCGTTCGAGGTCAGGCAATGTTCGGAGCCGGGAAACTCGGGCACATAGGGCCGCGCGCCGACCGCGATCAGGATGTATTTCGCGCTGATCTCCTGCCCGCTAGCGAGCTTCACCCGGTGCGGCGCGATGATCGTCGCGCGTTCCTCGATGATCGTGACATTGTGGTTGCTCAGCGTCGACTTGTACGCGGCGTTCAGCCGGTCGACATCGCCCAGCACGCGGTCGCGCAGCACCTGCCAGCTGAACTTCGTGCCCTCGATCTCCCAGCCGTAATTCTGCGCGTCTTCCAGATCCTCGGCGAAATGCGATCCGAAGACGAGCAGCTTCTTGGGCACGCAGCCGCGGATGACGCAGGTGCCGCCGACGCGATATTCCTCGGCCACCGCGACCTTGGCGCCATAGGACGAGGCGATGCGCGAGGCACGCACCCCTCCCGATCCTGCTCCGATGACGAACAGGTCGTAATCATAATCACTCATCGAAAAACTCCTGGGAAATCGGTCAATCGGTCCCTTACAGCCCCGCTGCCTCGATCAGCGCAGCGGTGGAAGGATCGAAATCGCCGGACTGGCGGTTGCCCATGGATTTGGCGATTTCCTTGCCCAGTTCAACACCGAACTGGTCAAAAGGATTGATCCCTAGCAGCATCGCATTGGCAAAGGTGCGGTGCTCGTAAAAGGCGATCAGCGCGCCCAGGCTCTGCGGATCGACATTGTCGAGCAGGATGGTCATCGACGGGCGGTCGCCGGGATAGCTGCGCTGCGGGTCGTCGCTCGCCTTGCCCTGCATCAGAGCGGCGCCCTGCGCGAAACAGTTGGTCAGCAGTGCGCGGTGATGCGCCTCGTCGAACTCGTGCGCGCTGAGGCGCGAGGCGATGAACTCCACCGGCACCAGATGCGTGCCCTGGTGCAGCAGCTGGAACACCGCGTGCTGGGCGTCAGTGCCCACCCCGCCCCAGGTGATCGGCGCACTCGCCCTGCCCAGCGGGGAGCCATCGCGGCGCACGCCCTTGCCGTTGCTCTCCATTTCGAGCTGCTGCAGATAATCGGGCAGCAACCGCAACCGTTCGTCATAGGCGAAGACCGCGCGGGTCTGGCAGGCGCGAACCTGCGCGTAATAGAGGTCCGCGAAGGCGGCGAGCACGGGCATGTTGGCGGCGAGCGGCGCGGTCGCGAAATGCCGGTCCATCGCCAGCGCCCCGGCGCGGAACTCGGCAAAGCCGTGATTGCCCAGCGCCATCGCGACGGGAAAGCCGATGCTCGACCAGACCGAATAGCGCCCGCCCACCGTCTCGGAAAAGGGCAGGATGCGCGTCTCGTCGATGCCGAACTCCATCGCCTTTTCGGGCGCGGCGGTCAGCGCGACGAGCTGGCCATAGGGGTCTTCCACCCCGCCGCCGCGCAACCAGTCGATCGCGCTTTCCGCATTCATCAGCGTCTCGGTGGTGGTGAAGGTCTTGGACGCGATCGCGACCAGCGTCTTTGCGGGGTCGAACTTGTCCACCGCTTCGGACAGCGCCTCGCCGTCGACATTGGCGACGACGGCGACATCATAGCGGTCGCTGTCGCGGCACAGCGCGTCGATGATCAGCTTGGGCCCCAGGGCCGAACCGCCGATACCGATATGCAGCACATGCTTGATCTCGCCGAACACGCCCTGGTCGATCGCATCGACCAGAGCGGCCATGCGCTCGTGCAGCCGCTGGGCGTTCTCGACCGAATCCTCGGCACCCATGCCCCGCTCGGCCGGATGTTCGGCGGCGCGATCCTCGCTGGTGTTGATCTTGGCGCCGGCGAGCAGCTGGTCGCGCATGCCGGCCAGATGCATCGCTGCGGACAGTTCCTCGAACTTCTTGATCAGCGCGGCATCGAGATGCGTCTTGGAAAAATCGAACAGGATGTCGGTACCCGCGAGCGGAATGCGGTGCGACAGGCTTGAGACCCGCGCAGCATCATCGGCAAACAGCGTGGCCAGGGTCGGGCGCGGCATTTCTGCAATCGATTGCCAAATGGCATCGGCTTGGACGGACATCATGTACCTTTCAGGCTGGGGGCGCTGGGGCGGGGTTTAGCGGGCCGATCCCGGCTTGGCGAGAGGCTTTGCCCGCTCGCGATGGGACTTGACGCCGCATTGCGCGGTCATCAAAGGGGAAAAATGACCGAAACCGCCGCCACATCGCCCAAGCCCAAGTCGGAAACGGCGGACTTTCTGCAATTTCTGGTCAAGCTCGCGATCTTCTTCTTCATTCTGCGCAGCTTCATCGTCTCGCCGTTCAATATTCCGTCGGAATCGATGCAGCCGCGGCTGGTGGTCGGCGACTATCTGCTCGTCTCGAAATGGTCCTATGGCTATTCGCGCTACAGCCTGCCGTTCAACCTGCCCTTGATCCCTGGTCGCATCTTCGCCAGCCAGCCCGAGCGCGGCGACGTGGTGGTCTTCAAGGCCCCACCGGGCGCCAGCGCGGACTATATCAAGCGCGTGATCGGCTTGCCCGGCGATACCATCCAAATGCGCGATGGTGTGGTGTGGCTCAATGGCAAGCCGATTCCGAAGAAGCGCATTTCCGATTTCGTTATCCCCGTCTCGCCCAACACACGCTGCTATGACCGCAGCTTCGAGCTGCCCCGGCCCGATGGCAGCGCGGTGTGCAGCTATCCGCGCTTCCAGGAAACGCTTCCCAACGGCAAGAGCTACAACGTGCTCGACCTGATCGACGCGCCGCGCGACACCACCGAGGCGATCATCGTGCCCGAGGGGCACATGTTCCTGATGGGCGACAATCGCGACAACAGCCTCGACAGCCGTTTTCCCGCCGTCGAAGGCCAGGGCATCGGCATCGTGCCGCAGAAATATCTCGTCGGCCGCGCACTGGTCACGGTGTTCTCGACCGACGGTTCGGCCAGCTGGTTCCTGCCCTGGACCTGGTTCTCTGCCGCGCGCTGGGACCGCATCGGGGAAGGCTTTTGAGCGCTGAGCCCGACCTTGCGGCACTGCTGCCCATCCTCGATTACAAGCCGCGCCAGCCTGCCCTGTTCGTCCAGGCGCTGACCCATGGCAGTACCGGGATAACGCCCGATTATCAGCGGCTCGAGTTTCTGGGCGATCGTGTCCTGGGAATGGTGATCGCAGAACTGCTCTACACGCGCTTCCCCAAGGCGGCGGAGGGGCAGATGTCGGCCTTTCTCAACCGGCTGGTCTCGCGCGAGAGCTGCGCGCAGATTGCCCGCGCGTGCAACCTCGGCCCGCTGATCCGGCTGGGCAAGCAGGCGCGCGACGATGGCGGCGCTGGCAGCACCAACATCCTGGGCGATGTGGTCGAGGCGCTGATCGGCGCGCTCTATATCGACGGGGGGCTGGAGACGGCGCGCCGCTTTGTCGAACGACACTGGGCCGACCGACTGAGCGCGATCAGCGAAGCCCCCCGCCACCCCAAGTCGGAGCTCCAGGAATGGGCCGCCGCGCGCAACCGCAAGACCCCGGTCTATACGCTGTTGCGCAAGTCGGGGCCTGACCATGATCTGCGCTTCACCGTGCAGGTCGAGATCAAGGGTCTGGGCATCGCTGAGGCAACCGGTACCAGCAAGCAGGAGGCCGAGACGCTGGCCGCAAAACAGTTTCTCGCGGAGCATGGACGATGAACGAAGACACAAACCCCACCCGCTGCGGCCTGGTCGCCGTGCTCGGCGCACCCAATGCCGGCAAGTCCACCCTGGTCAACCAGCTGGTCGGGCAGAAGGTCGCGATCACCAGCCCCAAGGCGCAGACCACGCGGACCCGGCTGCTCGGCATCGCGCTGGCAGGCCCGGCGCAGATCATGCTGGTCGATACGCCCGGAATTTTCGATCCCGATCGCCGCTTCGATCGCGCGATGGTCAATGCAGCCTGGGAGGGATCGGACGGCGCGGATGTCATTGCGCTGGTCGTCGATGCCAAGGCCAAGCGATCCGACCGGCTCGAACGGCTGGTCGAACAGGTCGCGATGCGGCCCGAACGCAAGATCCTTGTGCTCAACAAGGTCGATATCGCCGCCAAGGACAAGCTTCTCGTCCAGGCGCAGCATCTGCACGCGGCGGGCGGGTTTGACGAGGTGTTCTTCATCAGCGCGCTGACCGGCGACGGCGTCGAGGAACTCAAGGCCTGGCTCGCCGCCGCGATGCCCGAAGGCCAGTGGCATTTCCCCGAAGACCAGGTTTCCGACGCGAGCGAGCGCCTGCTCGCCACCGAGATTACGCGCGAGCAGCTGTTCAACCAGCTCCACGCCGAGCTGCCTTATGCCAGCGCGGTGGTCCCCGAAAAATATATCACCCGCAAGGACGGCTCGATCGAGATCCACCAGCAGATCCTCGTCGCGCGCGACACCCAGCGGGCCATCGTGCTCGGCAAGGGCGGGGCGCGGATCAAGGAAATCGGCGAGAAGGCGCGCGCCGAGCTGTCGCGCGTGCTCGGTGTTCCCGTCCATCTGTTCCTGCACGTCAAGGTGCAGGAAGGCTGGGACGAGGACCGCGAGATCTACGAGACCATCGGCCTGGGCTGGGTGAAGTAACCAAAGCTATGCGTTAGCCGCCCGAATCCCTATCTGGGATGGCATCATGACTCGCGTCCGCGTTCTCCTGTTCAACTCGGCGGTCGGCCCGTTCGACTATAGCGTGCCGCAAGGCATGGACCTGCCCGTCGGCAGCGTGGTGCAGGTGCCGCTGGGGCCGCGCCGGATCGACGGGATCGTCTGGGATGCAGGCGCTTTCGGCGCCGAGGAGATCGAGGCAAGCCGGTTGCGCCCCGTGCTGGCGCGTTACGACATGCCGCCATTGTCGCAGGCTCTTCGCCGCCTGATCGAATGGACCGCAGATTATTACCTCGCCAGCCCCGCCGCGGTCGCGCGCATGGCGCTGCCCAGCGGATCACTGCTCGGGCCAGGGCGATCGATCACCGAATATCGGCTGACCGGCGAGCCCCCTGCCCGCATGACGCCGCAGCGTCAGCAGGTCTATGACAGGCTGGCCGGAGAGCAGGCGACGGTGCGCGAACTCGCGGCGCTGGCGGAGGTGTCCGAAGGGGTGATCCGCTCGCTGGTGACCTCGGGCGCGTTCGAGGCGATGGAGGTGCCGACCGACCGGCCCTGGCCGCGCCCCGATCCCGACCATATCACCCCCGCGCTCAACGACGAGCAGCAGGAGGCTGCCGACCGGCTGGCTGAGGCGGTCCGTGCTGCCGAACCCATGCCGTTCCTGCTCGATGGCGTCACCGGATCGGGCAAGACCGAGGTCTATTTCGAAGCGGTGGCCGAGGCGCTGCGCAAGGGCAGGCAGACGCTGCTGCTGCTGCCCGAGATCGCGCTGACCCAGCCCTTCCTCACCCGCATCGAGGCGCGCTTCGGCGCAGCACCGGTGCCCTGGCATTCTGGCCTCAAGCAGACCGAGCGGCGGCGCGCGTGGAATGCGATCATCTCGGGCGAGGCGAAGATCGTCGTCGGCGCACGTTCCGCGCTGTTCCTGCCCTATGCGAATCTTGGCGTCATCATCGTCGACGAGGCGCACGAGACGAGCTTCAAGCAGGAGGATGGCGTACGCTACAATGCGCGCGATGTCGCGGTGATGCGCGGGCGGTTCGAGGGCTGCCCCGTGGTGCTATCGAGCGCGACACCCGCGCTCGAAAGCCGGGTCATGGCCGAGACGGGACGCTATGAGCCGCTCACGCTCACGCACCGCTATGGCGGCGCGCAGCTGCCGCGCATCGGCCTGATCGACCTGACGCAGAACCCGCCGCCCCGCAACCAGTGGATCGCGCCGCCGCTGCTGGAAGCGATGCAGGAACGGCTGGCGCGTGGCGAACAGTCGCTGCTGTTCCTCAACCGGCGCGGCTATGCCCCGCTGACGCTGTGCCGTCATTGCGGCCACCGGTTCAAATGCCCCAATTGCAGCGCCTGGATGGTCGACCACCGGCTGTCCGGAAGGCTGGCCTGCCATCATTGCGGCCATGCCGAGCCTTCGCCCAGCGCCTGTCCCGAATGCGGCGAGACCGATTGCCTGGTCGCCTGCGGCCCCGGCGTCGAGCGGATCGCCGACGAGGTCGCCGCGCTGATGCCCGAGGCGCGCCGCGCGATCGTCACCTCGGACACCATCTGGTCGCCCGAAAAAGCGGCCGAGTTCGTCGCACAGGTGGAGGCAAGAGCGATCGACGTCATCATCGGCACCCAGCTGGTCACCAAGGGCTATCACTTCCCCGACCTGACATTGGTCGGAGTCATCGACGCGGACATCGGCCTGGAGGGCGGTGATCTGCGCGCGGGCGAGCGGACCTTCCAGCAGATCGCGCAGGTGGCCGGCCGCGCGGGCCGAGCCGCCAAGCCGGGCGAGGTGTTCATTCAGACGCGCCACCCCGAGGCGCCGGTGATCGATGCGCTGGTCCAGGGCGATCGCGAGGCCTTTTATGCCGCCGAAACCCAGGCACGGCGCGAGGCGAACGTGCCGCCCTTCGGCAGGCTCGCAGCCATCATCATCTCGTCCGAGGATCATGCCGAGGCGCACGAGGCGGCGCGCCAGGCGGGGGCCGTTGCGCCCGAGCACGATGGCTTTGCCGTCTATGGCCCCGCCCCTGCCCCGCTATCGCTGCTGCGCGGACGGCATCGTTTCCGGCTGCTCGTCCATGCCCGGCGCAATGTCGAGATGCAGCGGATCATCCGCGAATGGCTGCAGCCGATGCGCTGGGCTCCGGGGGTGCGGGTGGCGGTCGATGTCGATCCCTATAGCTTTGTCTGACGGCAGCGCTATGAGCTTCTCCTCATGAACCCGATGCGCTTTATCGCCCTGCTGATCGCCGCATGTGCGGCGCTCGTCGCCGTACCGCTCGCCGCCGATCCCGCCGATATCCAGGCCGCCAGCCGCTCGGTCGTGCGCGTCGTGCTGGTCGCGGAAGAGGATGGCGAGACCTTCTATGTCGGCCATGGTAGCGGCTTTGCCGTCGCGCCGGACAAGATCATCACCAATGCCCATCTCGTCGCCCCGCTGCGCGAGGATGCCAGCATCCGCATCGGCATCATCCCGTCCGAGGGCACCACCACCTATGGTGGCCGTCTCGTGGCATTATCGCCGCGCAACGACCTCGCGCTGATCCAGCTGGAACGCGGTCGCCTGCCGGCCCTCGCCTTGCTGCAGACGCCGCTCGACGATGGCGCTTCGGTAATGGCGATCGGTTACCCTGCTGCGGTCGACCGCGCGCAGGGGCTCGATGCGCGCGAAACCATCGCCCCCATGGCCCCGGTCAAGGCACCAGGAGTGGTTTCTGGCGGCCGGACCACTCGGGATTTCGACACGATCCTGCACACCGCTGCGCTGGCCAAGGGCAATAGCGGCGGCCCGCTGGTCGACATGTGCGGTCGCGCCGTCGGGGTGAACAGCTTCGGCTCGCTGTCCGACGGCAATGATGCCGAATATG
>NZ_LSIS01000259.1:0-243 GCF_001556365.1 Blastomonas sp. CCH1-A6
GCCGCCTTGCCCTGCACCTCGCCGATCGCCAGCCAGGACGCGGTGATCAGCGGCGAGGCCGGATCGAGCCGGAAGCTGCGCCCGCCCGCGCTCGCCCAGGTCTCGCCCGCACCATCGCGGCGCTTCGCCACCCGGTCCGGATAGGCGAAGGCCAGCAGCACCGCTGGCGGCAGATCGCGCGGCGTGCCCGCCCCCACCTGCCGCTCGGCCAGTTTCGCCCAGCGTTCGGCGAGCTTGCGCGAC
>NZ_LSIS01000260.1:0-225 GCF_001556365.1 Blastomonas sp. CCH1-A6
CGGCCTGATCGCGCATGAGGTGCAGGAAGTCTGCGAAACCCCGGTAGCAACCGGCCAGAAGGACGGCGCGGAAAATCAGGCGCTCGCTTACGGCGCCCCGGAAATCATGGCGCACATAATCGCAGAGCTCAAATCGCTGCGCGCCCGCGTGGCAGCACTGGAAGCTGCGGAATGACGCCCGACGCCGACCTCACGCGCAAGGCGATGCTCGATAGCATCAACCGC
>NZ_LSIS01000261.1:0-3671 GCF_001556365.1 Blastomonas sp. CCH1-A6
GAGCGCTGCGCAAGCGCCCGGACCTCGTTGGCGACGACCGCAAAGCCCTTGCCCGATTCGCCCGCACGCGCGGCTTCGACACCGGCATTGAGCGCGAGCAGGTTGGTCTGGAAGGCGATACCGTCAATCACGTCGATTATGCTGGTGATCTCGCTCGACGACTTCTGGATTTGTCCCATGGCTTCGACCGCTCGGGTGACGACGATGCCGCCCTCGGTTGCGCTGCCATGCGCGTCGGAGACCTGCTCGCCGACCTCGCGTGCATTCCTGGCGGTCTGCTGCACCATGCCGGTGACCTCGCGCATTGCCGCGGCACTTTCCTCGATATTCGCCGCCTGCTGCTCGGTGCGCTGGGCAAGATCGCCCGAGGCCGAGCGGATTTCGGCGGAGCCATTGAGCACATTGCCGGCCGAAGCGGCGGTGCGGGTGACCACCGCGCACAACGTCTCGGTCGCGCTGTTGAAGCTGATTCGCAGCGGTTCGAACTCGGGCGGGAAGCTGGCGGTGATGCGATAGGCAAGGTTGCGGCTGGCCAGCGCCTCGAGCCCCATGGTGAGCTCGCGCACCACGCCGGCCTGGACGTCGGCGGCAAGGCAGGCCTGTGACGATTTGCGGAAGACTTCGATCGCGCGCATCATGTCGGCTATCTCGTCTACCGGCTTGTCGAGCCTGGCCTCGGCCTTGAGATCGCCCTCGGCCATGCGCCACATGACCGCGGAAACGGCCTTCAATGGATCGACCAGATGGCGGCGCAGCAGCAGATTGGCGGCGGTCAACACCAGCAGCAGGACAAGCCCCGCCACCGCCATCGCGACAAAGGCCATGGTGACATAGCTGTCGCCGGTCTGCCGGGTCGCGGCCTGATAGACGGCGGTCTGCTCGACCAGCCGGTCGATCTCGCGCCGGTGATCGGCATAGGCAGCGGCAAGCCGCGCGACGCTCTGCCGGGCAGCGACCTCGTCGCCGCGTTTGAGGCTGGGCAGGAAACGCTGTTCGAGCTCGGTATAGAAGCGGCGGGCAGGCGCATCGACCTTGTGAACTTGCGCCTTAAGGTCATCGGGCAGGGTGGAGGCGGCCCAGTGCTTCTGACGCGCGTCGAACTCGCCATGCAGCTTTTTCAGCCGTGCCGCATGATGATCGAGCCGCTGTGGCTCGGCCATCGCGAGCCGCGCTTCGAGATAGGATTCGAGGATATAGACCGGAGGCGGCAGGATATCGGCGACCAGATCGGACGCCTGCTGGTTGTCGTTCGAGATCGGGCCGCCGACGCTGATCGTGGCCATCGCTGCGCCGACGAATAGCGCGGTCGCTGCCAGAGTTGCGAAAATGACGCCGGTGCCTGCCAGCGTGGCCTTGCCGATCTGCATCTGTCCTGCCCTTTCGCGCCAGCCAGATCGCCCGGTCCCCGCTTCAATCGAGAACCGTGAGATGGGTGTCGGCCTTCCCACAAGGCCGTCTGGAATAGCGAATGAGCAGAAGCGTCGCGCAAAGCGCTGAATTTAAGGTTAATGCCGAATTATGCTTGAGTAACAATGAATAGAACTGATCATGGATCGAGTCATGACCTCCTGCCTGTCTCTGGCCGGTTCAAAAATTCGCCCAGGCGCCGTCATCGGACTTGAGGGCAAGATTGCCCGAAGGCACCGGCAGGCGATGAGCTGCGCGCCTTTTCGTATTTGCTGTTGCGGCGTGTGACCGACCGGTTTCAAAGGCTTCGACCAGCGTCGCCAGTTCGCTCGCTTCATCGGCCAGGCTGCGTGCGGCAGCGTTCGATTGTTCGACCATGGCGGCATTCTGCTGTGTCATCTTGTCCATGTCGCCGACCGCGAGATTGACCTGCTGCAACCGCACCGCCTGCATCTGTGCGGAGTCTGCGATATCGGCAATGCGTCCGTTGATCGTCGCCACGCGCTCGCCGATCTGCAGCAGGACCGCGCCGGTCTCGTCGACCAGCGCCACGCCTTCGGCCACCGACTGGTGCGACGTGGTGATCAGGTCCTTGATGTCATGCGCTGCGTCGGCGGAGCGCTGTGCGAGCGCGCGCACCTCGTTGGCGACCACGGCAAAGCCCTTGCCTGCCTCGCCCGCGCGCGCCGCCTCGACCCCGGCGTTAAGCGCGAGCAGGTTGGTCTGGAAGGCGATGCCGTCGATCACGTCGATGATGCTGGTGATCTGGCTCGCCGATTTCTGGATGCTGTCCATCGCCGCCACCGCGCGCGCGACCACCTTGCCGCCATCGGCAGCGCTCGCATGCGCTTCGGAAATGTCGCGGCCGACATCGGTCGCGTTGCGCGCGGTCTGGTGCACCATCTCGGTGACTTCGCGCATCGCGGCAGCACTTTCCTCCAGATTGGCGGCCTGCTGCTCGGTGCGATGGGCGAGATCGTTCGAGGCGGAGCGGATCTCCGCCGCGCCGTTCAGCACATGGCCGGCCGATGCGACGCTATGGCTCAGGACCTCGGCCAGCTCTGCCATGGTCTGGTTGAAGCTGGTGCGCAGTGCTTCATACTCTTCGGGGAAACGCGCGTCGATTCGACGGGTCAGCTGCTTGGCAGCGAGCGCGTCCAGCCCGCCGGTCAGCTCGCGGACGATGAACGCCTGTTTCTGCTCGGCGGCGAGCCGCGACCGCGAGGCTTCGCGGAAGACCTCGATCGCGGCGATCATGTCGGCGATCTCGTCGACCGGCTTGTCGACCTCGGCCCGCGCGTCGAGATCGCCGCCCGCCATCCGCCGCATGGCATCGGCGACCGATTTGAGCGGAGTGATTGCATAGCGCGACAGCAGCCCATTGGCGGCTGCGAGCACCAGTGCAAGGATGAGCCCCGCCAGCGCCATGCTCCAATACGCAAAGCTGGCCTGAGCCGCGCCAGCTTCGCGCGTTTCAGCCTGATAGGCGGACGTCTGCTCGACCAACTCGTCGATTTCGCGGCGATGCGCGGCATAGGCGCGGCCCAAGGCATCGATGCTGGCCGATGCCGCCGCCATGTCGCTGCGCTTCAGGCTCGGGAGAAAGCGGCTTTCGACCTCTGCAAAGAACTGTTGCGCTGGCGCATCCACCCTGTTCAGCTGCGCCTTGAGCGGATCGGGCAGGGTCGAGGCGGTCCAATGCGCCTGGCGGGTCTCATATTCGCCCTGCAGTTTTGCCAGTCGATCGGCATGGCGCCGCATCGCGCGCGGCTCGACCATCGCCAGGCACGCTTCCAGGTAGGATTCCAGGATATAGACGGGCGGCGGCAGGATATCGGCGACCAGATCCGATGCCTGCTGGTTTGCGGCAACGACGGGGCCGCCGACACTGATCGTGCCTAGCGTCGTACCGACATAGAGCGCCGCGACAGCAACGGTGGAGAAGATGACTCCGGACCCGATAAGCGTTGCCTTTTTCAGATCCATCGTCCGCGCTCCTATCATTGGCGACCCGGCGCACGCACAAACGATTGCGAACACCGGTTGCAATAAGCTTCGATCCCCCTGTTTTGGGGGTGGCCTCCCGTACGACCGGACTGCTCAAGCAATGGTTAACGACGGCCCTGTTCCGCAGCAGATCTGGACCGATCACCCCCTGTTTCAGGGGGGTGTGGCGTAAAGAAAGATTGACACAAACGGATCGCGGTAAGGTCACGTCCGTCAATGAGGTGTAATTTGGGGTGTGGTCACCGGGCTGCATGGTC